>CAZDIF010000275.1:0-4106 GCA_964505365.1 uncultured Actinomycetota bacterium | reverse complement strand
GATCGTGGCGGACGGCACGCCGGCTGCGCTGGTGGTCCGGCGCGGCGACGAGGTGGTCGTCGACCTCGCCGCGGGGCAGGACGTCACGGGCAGGCCGTTCACGTCACACCGGCCGGTGTTCCTCTACAGCGCGATCAAGCCCGTGGCGGCGCTGGCCGTCCTGGTCGCCGCCGCCGACGGGGCCCTCGACCTCGACGCACCGGTGGCCGAACACTGGTCGGCGTTCGGGTCACACGGCAAGGACCGGGTCACGATCGCCGACGCCCTCGCACACGCTGCCGCCGTCCCCGGCTGGCGGCGGCTGCTGGTCGGGGACGACCTGCGGGACCGCGAACGCGTCGCCGACCTGCTGGCCGACGCGGTGCCGTGGTGGCCGCCCGGCGAGCCGGGGGAGCACGCCGTGACCTACGGCCACCTGCTCGACGGGATCCTGCGTCACGCCACCGGCCGGGACGTGCTGGCGTGGGCGGCCCTGGCGGTCGACGCCACGGGGACCGACCTGAGCCTGCTGCCCGGCAACGACGACCGGGCACCGGCCCCGTTGGACGACCCGGACGGTGCCTGGCGGGCGGCGTGGAGCGGCGCGCCCGGCCTCATGGCCGAACTGGTGACCAATCCCGCGGAACTGCTCGACGTCGACTGGGTCAACGGCCCGATCGGTCGTGCCGTCGTGGCCCCGGCCGTCGTCGGCTACGGGTCCGCCCACGACCTCGCCGGCCTGTGGGCCTGGTGGACGGGGGACGGGGGCGCCGACCGGCTCGGCCCGGCACTGCGGGACCGGTCGCTCGGCGTGCACGTTCGCGGCCACGACCACGTGCTGGACGACGAGGTCGCCTGGGGCCTCGGCCTGCAGGTCGACGGCGACGACGTCGGCATGGGCGGCGTGGGCGGGTGCGTGGGCTGGGCCGACCGGCGCCGCGGCCTGGCCGTCGGCTTCACGACCTGCCGGGTCGGGTCGCTCGACCGGGCCGACCCGCTGGACGAGGCACTGTCCGGCCTGCCCTCGTGACCATTGCGCCGCGGCGTACCCTCGCCGGCATGGACGTCATCAAGGCCCACGGCACCGGCAACGACTTCGTCGTGGTCGTCGACCTCGACGACGAGCTGGACCTGTCCGACCGCCTCGTGCGAGCCCTGTGCGACCGGCGGACCGGGATCGGCGGTGACGGGATCATCCGCATCGGCGCGCCACGCTCCGGCGGCCAGGTGTTCATGGACTACCGCAACGCCGACGGCGGCGCCGTCGAGATGTGCGGCAACGGCGTCCGGGTCGTCGCCAAGACCGTGCTCGACCGGGCGCTGGTCGCCACCGTCGAGGGGGTGCTCGAGGTGGACACCCGGGACGGCGTCAAGCCCGTCGAGGCACGCCTCGGCGACGACGGCCGCGTGGTCGAGGTGACCGTCGACATGGGCCCGCCCCACTGGGCCGCCGCGGAGGTCCCCGTCGAGGTCGACGACCCCGCCGCGTTCACGCTCGACGTCGCCCCCGACCGGACGTGGTCGGCCGTGTCGATGGGCAACCCGCACGCCCTCACCCGGGTCGACGACGTGACCACCGCACCGGTCACCACGCTGGGCCCGCGGATCGAGCTGCACCCGGCCTTCCCGAAGCACACCAACGTCGAGTTCGCCCACGTCGTGGCCCCCGACCTCGTCGAGCTGCGCGTCTGGGAACGTGGCGTCGGCGAGACCCAGGCCTGCGGCACCGGCGCCTGTGCCACGCTCGCGATCCTGCGCAACGCGGGCGAGCTCGGTGACCAGGCCACGGTCCGTGTTCCCGGCGGCGACCTCGTCGTCCGCCACGACCCGGCCCAGCACCCCAGCGTGTTCCTGACCGGCCCCGCCGAGGAGGTCGCCGCGGGCCAGCTCGACGACGCGTGGCTCGCCGCGCGGATCCGGGGATGACAGCGGGACCGCAGGGCGTATCCTCGATCCACGTCGCCCGAAACAATGGGCGGGCCCGGCGCGTTGCAACGAACGCACCGCCGACACGGACAAGGACCCTCGGCTGAACGACACCACCCACACGCACGACCATCCGGACCTCCACGACCACGAGGCGGCCGACCGGCTGTCCAGGGCCGAGCAGCGCCGGCGCGACCGCGAGGTCATCCAGGACGGCGCCCCGCGCGAGGGTGTCGACATCATCCGCCCGGTCGAGCGCGCCATCATCGTCGGCGTGCAGCTGCCCGGGGTCACCGACGGCGAGGTGGACGCGTCCCTCGACGAGCTCGAGGCCCTGCTCGACACCGCCGGCGCCGTCGTCGTCGAGCGCGTGGTGCAGCGGCGCAACGCGCCGGATGCCGCCACGTTCGTCGGGGGCGGCAAGGTCGGCGAGCTCCGCGACGTCGCCGCCGCCACCGGCGCCGACGCCGTGGTGTTCGACGACGAGCTGGCCCCCGCCCAGCAGCGCACGCTGGAGGAGCGGATCAACCAGAAGGTGCTCGACCGCACCATCGTGATCCTCGACATCTTCGCCCAGCACGCGACCAGCCGCGAGGGCAAGGCCCAGGTCGAACTGGCCCAGCTGTCCTACATGCTCCCTCGCCTGCGGGGCTGGGGTGACGCCCTGTCGCGCCAGGCCGGTGGTCGGGCCGCCGGCGGCATGGGCATCGGCGGCCGTGGCCCCGGTGAGACCCAGCTCGAGGTCGACCGCCGGCGGATCAACCGCCGCATGGCCAAGCTGCGCCGAGACCTCGCCGACCACGACCGCATCCGGCGCACCAAGTCCAAGGACCGCGAGAACCGCCGTGTCCGCACGGCCGCGCTGGTCGGCTACACCAACGCCGGCAAATCGTCCCTGCTCAACGCCCTGACCGACGCCGGGGTGCTGGTCGAGGACAAGCTGTTCGCGACGCTGGACCCGACGGTGCGGCGGCTCGACCTCGACGACGGCCGCGAGTGCGTGCTGACCGACACGGTCGGCTTCGTCCGCAAGCTGCCGCACGGGCTGGTCGAGGCCTTCACCTCCACGCTGGAGGAATCCGCCCGGTCGGACCTGCTGCTGCACGTCGTCGACGCCGCGCACCCCGAGGCCGAGGCCCAGATCGTCGCCGTCCGCGAGGTCCTGGCCGAGATCGGCGCCGACGGGCTGCCCGAGGTCATGGTCCTCAACAAGGCCGACCTGGCCGAGCCGGACGACCTGGACGCGCTGACCCGCCGGATCGCCGAGCACACCGGGTCGCGACCGGTGGTCGTGTCCGCACGAACCGGCCGCGGGCTGGATGAGCTGCGCGAGGTCGTCCGGGTGCGCCTGCCCGGCCACCGTGTCCCCGTCCGGGTCCACGTGCCGTGGGACCGGCAGGAGCTGGTCGCGCTGGTGCACCGCACCGGGGACGTGAAGGCCGAGAAGCACGACGAGTACGGCACGCTGCTGGAGGCCCTGGTCGACGAGGCCGTCGGCCAGCAGCTGCGCCCGTGGCTGGAGGGCGAGGACCCGTTCGCCGAGGCCCCGGAGGACTGGGAGCTGGACGAGGCCCGGGCCTGACCTACCGCACCGACCGCAGCACCGCGGTGACCTTGCCCATGACGCGGGCGTCCTGGTCGGCGGTGACGGGGATCGGGTCGTAGGACTCGTTGGCCGGGTCGAGCCACACCTCGCCGGTCTTCGTGCGGCGGAAGAACTTCACCGTCGCCTCGCCCTCGATCAGCGCGGCGCACATCTCGCCCTGCTCGACCGTGGGCTGCTCGCGGACGACCACGAGGTCGCCGTCGAACACGCCGGCCTCGATCATCGAGTCACCGCGGACGGTCAGCATGAACAGCGTGCCCTCGCCGACGAGGTCCCGGGGCAGCGGGTAGACGGACTCGACGGACTGCTCGGCGATGATGGGGCCGCCGGCCGCGATCTGGCCCACCAGCGGCACGTGGCGGGCGTGCTCGGCGGGGACGTGGGGGAGGAAGTCGCCGGAGGCCGACAGCTCCAGCGCCCGCGGCTTGGTCGGGTCGCGACGCAGGAAGCCCTTGGCCTCGAGCGTGGCGAGCTGGGCGTGGACCGACGAGGGGGAGGCCAGTCCCACGGCGTCGCCGATCTCGCGCACCGACGGGGGATAGCCGTGGGCCGCCTGGTGGTCGTGGAGCATCTCGAGGATGGCTCGCTGGCGGTC
>CAZDIF010000274.1:0-4106 GCA_964505365.1 uncultured Actinomycetota bacterium | reverse complement strand
GCTCCGGGTTCGCAACCTCGGGACAGTTGTCGTCGTCGTCACAGACGCCATCACCATCGGTGTCGCCACCGGCACCCTCACACGGGTCACCCTCCTGGCAGTCCGGGTCCTCCTCGTCGACCAGCCCGTCACCGTCGTTGTCGAAACCGTCGGAGCAGCTCTCGTCACCGGGCGGGCCCTCGGTGTCGCACGCGTCACCGATCCCGTCACCGTCCGAGTCCTCCTGCTCCGGGTTCGCAACCTCGGGACAGTTGTCGTCGTCGTCACAGACGCCATCACCGTCCGTGTCGCCACCGGCACCCTCACACGGATCACCATCGTCGGCGATGCGGTAGACGATCACGTAGCTGATCTGGGGTGTCTGACCACCATCGTTGGTCCAGTCCACGGTGAACGACGTCCCGGTGTGTTCGCCACTGTTCCGGTCAGCAGCCTTGACACAGAAGTCGACCGCGAGAGGTTCGGTCCCTTCCTCGTCGGCATAGAACTCGACCGTCTCGCGGTCGTCGCTGTAGTGCAGCCAGACGGTGGTGCCGTCCACCTCGAGCGAATTGGCGTCTCCAGCCTTGGGATTCTCGTCCTTCGGAGCGTCCCGGTGGTCCGGACAGTGGTCCGGGTTGCCTTCGCCCGGGGGGTGGTCGGCTCCCGCCGTCGAAACCAGGGCCGCCACGATCAGCGGCACGATGGCCATGACGGCCAGCAGACGCCTGTGGCGCCGGCCTCTTCCTTGCACGTTTCGTCGTTGCACGACCATCCCCTCCATTGTTTGCGCACCCGCGGCGCGCGGGCACGAACTGGGCCCCCTCGCGGGCCCTGCATGCAGGACATCAACGACGACGGGAGGCGTCTGTGTCGTTCGTCACACCGCGTCCCGCACCTCACGCTGCGGTCAGGACTGATCACGATGGGCTAGGAAACTGTCGTGTTGGGCGGATGCCGGTGCGCGGCAGACGCTCCCCGTGACGGCCGAACGGCGAGGCAGGGGTCATCCAGCCTCAGCCGCGCGATGCCGCCGCCCGCATTTCACTCGGGCGGAAGGACGTCCGCAGCTCGACCGGCAGGTGCGCCGTCTGGTTCCAGCTCTCGCACCACCAGCCGGTCTCGTCGAGCACCAGTTCGGTCACCGCGGCGTTGCCCACGCCGCCCAGGCTCCCCCAGGGCAGGTCCAGCAGTGCGTGGAGGCCGTGCCAGACCGGGCCCCCGTGGGTGACGACCACCACCGTCCCGCCGTCGTCGGTCGCGTCGACATGCCGGCGGAACGCCGTGGCGACGCGGTCGGCGAGGTCCTCCCCCGACTCGCCACCGACCTGCCGGACGACGTCCGTCCCCGTCCGCCACTGGTCCCACAGGGTGGGGTCCTCGGCCTGCACCTCCTGCAGGGTCATGCCCTCCCAGCGCCCGAACGACCGCTCGCGGACAGCCACGTCGGTCACGACGTCGACCGCGAGGGCCGCGCCGATCGGCGATGCCGTCTCCCGACACCGCTGCAGGTCGGAACTCACCACCCGCGCCGCCGGGTGAGTGTCGGCCAGCCAGGCCGCCGTCGCCGCCGCCTGGCGGACCCCCATCTCGGTCAGTCCGGCGCCGGACTGGCCCTGGATGCGTCGCTGGGCGTTCCACGCGGACTGGCCGTGCCGGACGAGGACCAACCGCCTCATGCCGACGGTCCCGTCGCCACGACGTCACCCGTGACCGGGTCGCGCCGGGGCACGTCCGCCCACAGCCGGTCGAGGTCGTAGAAGTCCCGGTGCTCGTCGTCGAAGATGTGGCAGACGACGTCGCCGTAGTCCAGGAGGAACCAGCCCGACGCCGGCGTGCCCTCACGTCGCAGGGGCTTGCGGTCGAGCCGTTCGCGCACCTGCTCCTCCACCGACTCGGCCGCGGCCTTCAGCTGGCGCTCGTTGCGGGTCGTGGCGAGCAGGAAGACGTCGACGACGGCCAGCAGGTCGGCCACGTCGAGGAGCGCAAGGTCGGTTGCCTTCTTCGCGTCCGCCCCGGCGGCGGCGACGACGGCGAGTTCGATCGCGTCGGACTGGGCGGGCACGCGCCGGTTCCTTCGGTGGTGGGCATCGGGCCCCGATGCAACCACGCAGCGGCTCGGTCCGCGAGTCAGGGCGGGAAGTCCTGTCCGACGATGATCGTGACGTCGACGACGCTCACGGGCACCTCCGACACCTCGATCTCGCCGACCCCGAGCAGCTCCCTGGCCTGGTCCGCGACGGCGAGCTGCTCCTGGCTGTCCTCGTACACGATGATCCGGGTGGTCGGCACGTCGAAGTTGGAGGCGTTTCCGGTCTCGACGAGGCGGAACCCGGCCGGCTGCAGCAGTTCGGCCACCTGCGACCCAATGCCCGGCTGGCCGTTGCCGTTGAGCACCTGCAGGCGACGCCCGGCATCGTCGCCCACCGTCGGCTGCGAGGCCGCGAACCGCTCCTCGACCAGTCGCTCGACGCGGTCGGGCTGGATGCGGTAGCTCGTCTCGTCGCCCGACCCGATGGCGGTGACCGGCAGCGTCCGCACCTGCAGCCGTTCCGCCTGCCGGGCCTCGGCCAGCGAGGCGAGCAGGTGGCGAACGGCATCCGGGTCGGGCGCATCGATCATCGGGGCGCCGCCCTCGAACATCCGGTCGAGGACCTCCGGTGACTCCGTGATCCGGTCGAGCAGGGCCTCCAGCACCTGCTGGGCCCGGGGCAGGCGCTGCAGTTCGGACTCCCCCGGCTGTTCGAGCGTGAGGTACTCGGCGACCCGGGGGCCGTCGAGCGGCTGCACGCCAGGCTGGAACCGCACCTCGCGGTCGCCGTCGTCGACCACGGCGAGGGATTCCTCGACGTCGAGGGTGAGGCCGTCGATGCGGGACAGCAGCGCTGCCCAACCCTGCACCGAGATCGCCGCGGCCCCGTCCAGGTCGAGGCCCAGCAGGTTGGCCAGCGTCAGTTCGAGCAGCGTCGCCTGGCCCCCGCGGACGGTGTCGCCCAGCTGGCCGAGCCCCTCGCCGGGGATGTCCGCGACCACGGTCGACGGCACGAGCACCACCGTCCCCTCCCCCGTCGCGGGCTCGTGGCCGAGGAGCATCACCAGCTCGGCGCCATCGTTCGCGGTCTCGTCGAAGGTCGCGAGCACGAGCGTCGGCTGCGGGTCGTCGCCGACCCCCGCGGGCGCCGCCGGCGCATCGGCGTCGGGGGTCGCATCGTCGTCGGCCCGGTCCGGCCAGTACGTCTGGTACGCCCACACACCGGCGAGCGCCACGGCCACGGCGGCGAAGGCGGCGAGGAGGCCGCGCAGCAGGTGGCGGCGGCGCTGCTGGCGTCGGCGCGAACGCCGCCGCCGGGTCGAGTCGGATCGGCGTCGGCGCGGTGGGGCCTGCGGTTCGCTCATGCCTGCTCCCGGTACAGGCCGCGGCGGTGGATCTCGACGCGGACGGTCTCAGGCACCAGGTAGCGGATCGACCGGCCCGTGCGCACGCGGGTCCGCACGTCGGTCGACGAGATCCCGATCAGCGGCACGTCCACGCGGGTCAGCCGGTCGGCGAGATGGTGATCCGGCCACGTGCTGCCCGGCCGGGCGACGACGGCCCACTCGGCCAGCCCGATGGCCTCGTCGACGCGGTGCCAGTCCGGCAGGCGGAGCGCGGCGTCGGCACCGAGGACGAACGCCCAGGTGGCGTCGGGCTCGGCCTCGCGCAGCTCGGCCAGCGTGTCCGCGGTGTAGGTCGGGCCGTCACGGCGGGTCTCGCGGGCATCGACCACGAGGTCGGGGTGGTCGCCGACGGCCAGCTCGCACAGGGCGACGCGGTCAACCGCATCGGCCTCGCATCGCTTCATCCACGGGTCGCCGGCCACCAGCAGGCGCACCTGGTCGAGGTGCAGCTGCTCGCGGACCACCTCGGCCACCACGAGGTGGCCGAGGTGGACGGGGTCGAAGGTGCCGCCGAGCAGCCCGATGCGCGTCATGGAACGCGAGGCTACGCCACCCGGTCAGAGGATCTGGGACAGGAAGAGCTTCGTCCGGTCCTCCTGCGGGTCCTGGAAGAAGTGCTCGGGCGTCCCGACCTCGACGATCTCGCCGTCGGCCATGAACACCACGCGGTCGGCCACCGCCCGGGCGAA
>CAZDIF010000273.1:644-4112 GCA_964505365.1 uncultured Actinomycetota bacterium | reverse complement strand
GGGTCGGTGACGTCCACGAACGCGGCGCCGGCCGTGGTCGTGGGGATGGCGATCTCGCGGCCGGTCTCGTCGTCGTACCAGCCCCACACGTCACTGCCGGTGCCCGCGCCCAGCTCGGGAATGGTCACGAGGGACGCGAGGTCGACGCCGTCGCAGGGGAACGGGCCGGCGAACCCAGCGGTGCACTCGACCGGGCCGACGGGCAGCTGGGCGATCCAGCTGGCGGCCAGCTCCGCGTGCACTCCGGGCTGCAGTTGGGTCTGGGCCTTGCCGTCGCGGGCCACTCCCTGCAGTGCGGGGTTGAACGCGAGGGCCAGCAGCCCGATTGCAGCGGCCACGATGCGGACGACGGGACGGCGGTGCCAGACCATGGGAGACTCCTTCTCGTACTGGCAGATTCGCCGGCCGCCCACCAGATTCCTCCCCGCCGGACACCGCCGTGCGGTTTCCGGACACCCGCCGCGGCTGGTAGACACGGCGTCGGAGAGGGAGGTCGACGCATGCCGTGGACGCGACGCGTGGGGACGACACTGCTGGTGGCCGTGGCCCTCGTGGCCGCTGCCGGTCTCGCCGTGGGGGCGCAGGAACGAGAACGGTTCGACGTCGACGTGTTCGCCCGCATCGGGGCGCCCGGGCACCCGGAGGGCATCGCCGTCGACACCGACGGCACCATCTACGTCGGCACGCACACCGGCCTGGTGTCCGGCGACCCGGGACCCTCGAAGGTCTTCGCGTTCGCGCCCGACGGCGAGCTGCTGCGCGAGTACACCATCGAGGGCCAGGACCTCGACGACACCCACGGGATCCTGGCGATGGCGTTCGACGCCGACGGCGTGCTCTACATCGCCGACCGCAACCCCGGGCGGATCGTGACGCTCGACCCGGCCACGGGCGAGCAGGACACCTACGCGACGTTCGCCGACGTGCCGCCGTGCGACGGCGAGCCGGACGGTGCCTGCTCGGCCACGCAGGCCGACCTCGAGGACTTCGCCGACTACCCGGTCTTCGCCCCCGACGGGACGATGTACGTGACCGACCTCGAACAGGCACTGATCTGGCGGGTGCCGCCCGGCGGCGGTGAGGCCGAGGTGTGGTTCACCGATCCCGCGCTGGAGAGCGTGTTCGGACCGAACGGGATCCAGTTCCTCGATGACGGCGACACCCTGCTGTTCGCCCAGACCGGGTCCATGCCTCCCGGGACCACCGACGCGGCGACGGGGAGGCTCTACACGCTGCCGATCGAGGACGACGGGTCGCCCGGCGAGATGGAGCTGTTCTGGGAGGGCGGACCGGTCGACGGTCCCGACGGGTTCGCGATCGCCGGGTCCGGCAACGTGTACGTCGCCCTGGCCGGCGCGAACCAGCTGCTGGCCCTGTCCCCCGAGGGCGAGGAGCTGGCCCGGGTCCCGGGGACGCCCGTCGAGAACCAGCTGCAGGAGGTCCCGTTCGACCTGCCCGCCAGCGTCGCCTTCGACGGTGAGCGGGTGCTGGTCACCAACCAGAGCTTCTTCACGAGCAACCCGGACAACTGGGCGGTCCTGGACGTGTTCGTCGGCGAGACCGGGCGGGCGTTGTTCCGTCCGGACCTCGACGCGTCGACGCGGCCCGGCGCTGGACCGCCGACCGATCCGCCGCGTGGACGTCCGGCCCAGGCCGAGGGCGCAGCGCTGCCGGCGACGGGTGCTGGTGCGGGCCTCGCCGCCCTCGCCGTGGCGGCCCTGGGCGTCACCCGGCGTCGAGGTCGAGGCGGACCCGGGCCCGGTGCGGGCGCGGCCGGGCGACGGTCGTGAACCCGGCGTCCTCGAACACCGACCGCACGCCGTAGTAGAGGTTGGCGCTGTCCACCGTCTCGCCGTCGGTGTCCACCGGGTACGCCTCGACCGCGTGGGCACCGTGATCGCGGGCATGGGCGACAGCGGCGTCCAGCAGGGCCCGCATGAGCCCGGCGCCACGGTGCTCGCGCCGGATGACGAAGCACGTCACGGCCCACACGTCCGGGTCGTCGAGCGCCCCGTCCCGCTCGGGGTCCGGGCGCATGATCGGTGATCGGCCGATCCGCTGGTAGGTGCACCGCGGGGCCAGTGCCACCCACCCGGCCGGTTCACCGTCGACATGTGCGACCAGCCCTGGCGGCGGGCCATCGACGACCTGCCGCTCCAGGAGCTCCCGGTTGCCGCGGCCGCGCTGCTCCCACTCCTTGCCGCTCTGGTGGAAGAACTGGCACCAGCACCGGGCGTCCCCGCCGGACGGTCCCATGACGGCGTCCACGGCCGGCCAGGTCGCCGCGGTCGCCGGGGTGATCTCGATCGTCGCCACGTTCGACTCCTCCCGTCGGGCGTAGCGTGCCGGACCCGCGCCGGGCCTGTCTCGGATCGCGGCCCGACGTGCGATGCGTGCCACAGGGGTCGCACGACCTCGGGTCGTGTGGTGAGGTTGGGGGCATGGAACCGACCATCACGATCACCGCTGCCCCCCCGACGCCCGACGAGGTCGTGGCCGTCGCCCGCGACCGTGCCACGGTCGTGCTGTCGGACGACGCCCGGGCCGCGCTCGCCCGCGGCCGCGATCAGGTCGCCGCCATGGCTGCCGGCGACGAGGCCGTGTACGGCGTGTCGACCGGCTTCGGGGCGCTGGCCACCACCCACGTCCCCGCCGAGAAGCGCACCGACCTGCAGCGGTCGCTGATCCGGTCCCACGCGGCCGGGTCCGGGCCCGCCGTCGAACCCGAGGTCGTCCGCGCCATGATGCTGCTGCGCCTGCGCACGATGACCACGGGCCGGACCGGCGTCCAGCCGGAGACCGCCGGGCTGATCGCCGCGATGCTGAACGCCGACCTCACGCCGGTCGTGCACGAGTACGGCTCGCTCGGGTGCTCGGGTGACCTCGCGCCGCTGGCGGCGGTCGCGCTGGCCCTGATGGGCGAGGGTGAGGTGGTCGACGGCGACGGGGCCCGACGCCCTGCGGCCGACGCGTTGGCCGACGCCGGGTTGGCGCCCGTCACCCTGGTCGAGAAGGAGGGGCTGGCGCTCATCAACGGCACCGACGGGATGCTCGGGATGCTGCTGCTGGCCTGCCATGACCTCGACCGGCTGGTCCGCGTCGCCGACGTCGCCGCCGCCATGAGCGTCGAGGCCCAGCTCGGCACCGACCGGGTGTTCGCCGAGGAGCTGCAGGTCCTGCGCCCCCATCCGGGCCTGGCCGCCTCCGCGGCCAACCTCCGGCGGCTGCTGGCCGACTCGCCAGTCGTCGCCAGCCACCGGACCCCGGACTGCAATCGGGTGCAGGACGCCTACTCGCTGCGGTGTGCCCCACAGGTCGGTGGCGCCGTGCGCGACACGCTCGGGCACGCCCGCACGGTCGCCGGCCGCGAGCTCGCGGCGACGATCGACAACCCCGTGCTGGTGGACGACGACGATGGCCAGCGGGTCGAGTCCAACGGCAACATCCACGGTGCGCCGGGGGGGTACG
>CAZDIF010000273.1:0-634 GCA_964505365.1 uncultured Actinomycetota bacterium | reverse complement strand
GCAGGTCGCCGGGGCCGTCCGCGACACCCTGGCCCACGCCCGCACGGTCGCCGAGCGCGAGCTGGTCGCCATCATCGACAACCCCGTACTGACCGCGGACGGGCAGGTGGAGTCGAACGGCAACTTCCACGGGGCGCCGGTCGGCTACGTGCTGGACTTCCTGGCGATCGCGGTCGCCGACCTCGCCTCGATGTCGGAACGGCGCACCGACCGGTTCCTCGACGTCGCCCGCAGCCAGGGGCTGCCGCCGTTCCTCGCCCACGACCCGGGCGTCGACTCCGGCCTGATGATCGCCCAGTACACGCAGGCAGGGCTGGTCAGCGAGATGAAGCGGCTGGCCGCGCCCGCCAGCGTGGACTCGATCCCGTCCTCGGCGATGCAGGAGGACCACGTGTCGATGGGCTGGTCCGCCGCACGCAAGCTGCGCCGCGCCGTCGACGCGCTCGGGCGTGTGCTGGCGATCGAGGTGCTGGCGGGTGCGCGGGCGCTGGACCTCCGCGTCCCGCTGGAGCCCGCCCCCGGCACGGGTGCGGTCGTCGCCCTCGTCCACGACCGCGTGCCCGGCCCCGGCCCCGACCGCCACCTCGCCCCCGACATCGAGCACGTCCACGACCTCGTCACCTCCGGCGCGATC
>CAZDIF010000272.1:0-4123 GCA_964505365.1 uncultured Actinomycetota bacterium | reverse complement strand
GGAAGGTCCGCCTCGGGAGCCTCCCCCGCGCCCACCTCGACGCGGCCGAGCGCCAGCGCGTCGTACACGCCCGCAGCCCACGGGACCGAGGCCGTACGAAGGGACTCCCCCGCCGCATCCCGGATCGTGAGGCTGTCTCCGTCGACCTGGACGACGTGCTCGTGACCGGACGCGGTGGTCCACGCCGGCGACGGCTCAAGTTCGGCCATCGTGCGGAGGCGAAGGTCAACGATCCGATGGTCGGCCAGGCCCGTGCTGTTCCCGATCCCGCCGCTGTCTTCGTCCAGCAACAGCAGCCGGTCAGGGCCGATCCAGGGGCGACGGACCGGCTGCCACCAGCCCGGGGACCGCGCCACCTCCCCGCCCGCGGCGAGGTCGACCACGACGAGGACCGGCTCCTCCTGGCCGGAGCCACGGACCACCGCATGACGGCCGTCCGGGGCGGCGAGCAGCTCGTGGCCCATCACTCCAGCCAGCGTGGCGACACGCTCCTCGTCGCTCCCACCACGAGCGCGCCGGACCACCTCGGTGACCACCCCCGAGGTGCCAGTGCGAAGCAGCAGCACGTCGTCGCCCACGAACGCGGCATCTTCCGCCGATGGGAGCCGGACACGCCGGTCGGCTGCGAACACGTCCTCGTGCAGCCAAATCTCCTGGGTCTCGGTCCAGTTGCGGGTGACGACGTCCACACGCTCGCCCTCACAGGAGACCGACAGCAGTTCCATCTCGGATGGCCCGCCGGTGGACAGTACGCGCCGGTCAATCAGCTCGAAGTCGGGCAGGTCCAGGAGGAGGAGCGAGAGTTGTCCCTCCGGCCCGCGTGTCGGCGCGAGCAGGTCGTCGGCGCAGGGCTCCATCTCGTGTGACACGTCGCCGACGTTCCCGACGGCCAGGACCCGTAGCCGGCCGTCGAGCGCGAGCAGGTCCGCTCCCGGCAGCCGGCCTGCAACCACGATGGCAACGGGCCCGACCGCCTGCGTGTCCACGTCCAGCGGGTCCAGACCGACCGTCGGGTCGAGCAGACCGCACTCCAGGGTGCGCCATCCGTCACCGTCAGGGACGAACGTCAACACCGCGACATCCCCGACCGCCAGCCAGGGCAGGCAGGACCCGCCATCGTCCAGGGCCAGGGGCAGCTGGGCCGGCATCTCCGGGCCGTGCAGCACCTCCCGGACCTCCGCCACCCCGCTGGTGCCACCGTCCGGGTCGATGCGACGCACGCGGACCACGGCTGCCTCGAGCTCGCGGTCCACGACGTCCTCCAGAGTGGGCTCCGCGCAACTGCACGCCCAGGCACGCTCCGCCGGGACCAAACCCGCCACGAGGACCGCCAGGGCGACCACAGCCACGCCCCGCCAGATCCGTTGCATGATGGTTCCTCCCGACGGCGGGTCCGACGCCACCACCGTCACGTGGGTTGCACGTTCACATCGCACGACCGCCACACTCACCCGGCTCGACAACGCTCGTCCACCGACCTAGCCCCGCCTGCCGGTGGAGGGAGCTCACCGTAGGGGCGTCACTCGTCTGGCGGCACGTCTCCGCGGAGCACGGCGGCCTCGACCTCCGCCGGCAGTCCGACCCGGGTTCGGTCGCCCCGTTGTGGCGCTCGGCCGCCCTGGTCCTGCAGCCAGGCCCAGGTGTCCCGGACCGTGTCCTCCACCGGGCGGCAACGCAGGCCGGCAGCCCGCGCCCGAGCAACATCGGCCCGGTGCAGGGCGTCGTGGAGTTCCCCGGGAGGGACCCAGACGGGCAACTGCGTCCACGGCTCGATGCCGGCAGCGGTGATGACCTCCGGGTCCGTCCACCGCAGCGTGGCGTTGGGGCCGGCGACCTGCACGCAGGCGTCGAGGAACTCCTCCATGGTGGCGTGGCCCGGGTCGCTGACCACGTTGAACGGCCCGTGGAGGTCTCCGGCGGCGACGTCGAGGCACCAGCTGGCGAGGTCGCGGGCGTCCACGAACTGCAGCGGCAGGTCTGGCGGCCCGGGGGCCAGGACGTCGCCACCGCGGGCGACCCTGGAGAGCCACCACGGCAGGCGGCCGACGTTCTCATAGGGGCCGAGCACGAGTCCGGCTCGGGCGAACACGGCCCGGCGGCCGAAGGCGGCCTCGACGGCGAGTTCGGCACCACGCTTGGCGCGGGCGTAGTCGACATCGGGCCCGTCATCGGGCGAGGCCTCCACGACCGGCGCGGTCTCGTCCGCCCCGGCCGCGATCGGGAACCGGTAGACGGAGCGGCTCGAGATGTACACGTACCGGTCGACCCGCTCCGCCAGCACGGCCACCGTGTCCCGCACGGCCGCCGGCGCCCACGACCAGGTGTCCACGACCACGTCCCAGTGGCCCTGCCGCAGCGGCTCAAGCCTGGCCGGATCCGTGCGGTCGCCGTGGAGTGCCTCGACCCCGGCCGCGTCGGGCCGGGTGCCGCGGTTGAAGGTGGTCACCGAGCAGCCGCGGGCCAGCGCCTCCTCGACGACAGCCCGACCGGCGAACTCCGAGCCACCGAGCACCAACACCGTCTGCTGTTCCACGTGTTCACCGGACTCGTCGGATGTCGCTCCGCCACCTCGTAGGGTGGCGACCGGACGATCGAAGGGGAAGCGTGAGGGTAGGAAGGACGGCGCTGCAGGTGGCCCGCATCCCCGTGCTGCTGTTCCTGCTGCGGGCGACAGGCTGGTTCGACGTGGCCATCCATCAGGCGCAGACACGTCTCCAATTGGGCGAGCTGTGGGGCCCCTGGGCGGCGATGTCCCTGGTCAGCCTGCTGTTCATCGGGGTGATGCTCGTCGGCCGCCGTGGCTGGCATCCGTGGCTCGTGCTGGGCGTCGAGGCGATCGTCGCGGGCGTGCTCGCCTTCGTGCCGCTTCTCCAGTGGGTGATCTGGTTCGGCATCGGTCGGTGGTCCACGGTGGTGGCCGGGAGTTCCGTACGCCCGCTCGCCGTGGCCTGGCTGGGCGTCGTCGCCTTCCAGGGCCTCCACCAGTTGCGCGATGGGGATCCATCCGCTCCCCGAACGCCTCCCGGAGGCGACGCCACCTCCGGGGGCGAGCACTCCGCCTGAAGGAACCGCCGAAGCACCGGTGGTTCCGACATGCGACATCAAGGACACGATCATCCGTGCATGACGGGGGCGGCGACGCGTGGCACCGTGGGATCGTCGGACACGGACAACGATCATGCACCTCTTGCACCGAAAGCCGGAACGCACCTCGCGTGAGCTCAGCTGCCACCTCTGCGCCGGCAGCGGCAGGGTTCCCCACGTCGACAATCACTTCGACCTCTGGATGGTTCCCTGCCCTGCCTGCCGACGCAGCTGATGGACCGCTTGGCACCATCTCGTGCGGCAGCCTTTCCGTCAGTCGTGTTCGGCGAGATTGCGCAGTGCTCGAATCCGGGGAAGTCCGGGTCCGGCTGACCGATCTCGACGTACACGTCGCCGTGGGCGTCGTAGAAGAACGTGTTGGTGCCCAGGAGCTTGACCTGGGGCTTGTCCTCGTTGATCAGTAGGAGGGTGTCGCCCTCATCGGTCGCGGGCCCCAGCACGACCTCTTCGTCGCCGTCGGCCTCGGCGGCCGTGAACGCTCCGGAGGACAGCAGCGGCTGGGCGATGTTGTCCGCCTCGCTGGTGCCCCCCAGCTCCTCGGGGGTCAGCCCCGGTGGATTGTGGAGGTCTCCGGTCGGCGACTGCACCTCGTGGATGGCGGCGCAGAACGACGCCACGATCTCGTGGACGGTCGCGGATGCCGGGGCCGTGACCGCGAACACCAGGGTGGCGGCCAGGCCCAGGGTCGGCAGTGTTCTGCGTGACCTGCGCATGAAGTCATCCTCCTCTCTGTCTCGTACTGCCGGCTTCTCGTGTCAGTCGTCCTGCCCCGGGGGGACAGGAACTCAGCGTCGTGCCAGCACCATCGTGTCGGGACCGGGCAGGGGCTGGACCTCACTGCCCTCGAACCCGACGTCGTGGAGCCACTCGATGCACTCACTGGGCGTGTAGTCGAAGCCGTCGGGCGTCTCGACCAGCATGTTCAGGCTCATCATCAGCGGCACGTCGGCCTCTCGGCGGTCTTCGTCGATCATCGTCCCGTACACGACCACCTGCCCGCCTTCGTTGACGGCCTCGG
>CAZDIF010000271.1:1629-4131 GCA_964505365.1 uncultured Actinomycetota bacterium | reverse complement strand
ATCCTGCCCGGCATCCCGTCCGAGTTCCGCCGCATCCTCGACGACCTCGTCGGCCCGCAGCTGGTCGACGGGCGCAACGAGCCCCCCGCGGTCGTCGAGATCGAGCACAGCCTGCCCGAGTCGGCGCTCAACCTCACCTTCGCGGCGCTGCAGGAGCGCCACCCCGAGGTCAAGCTCGGCTCGTACCCCGGCTCGCCGATGATCATCCGGCTGACCGGCCACCCCGACGACGTGGCCGCCGCCGACGCGTTCGTCCGCCAGCGGCTCGACGCGCTGCTGGCCACCGACGGCGGTGCCCGGCTCGCGGCCGCGTGGGGCCGTCGCTTCGGCACGACCAAGGACTCCGACCGATGAGTGCGCGACTGTTGTTCGTCCACGCCCATCCCGACGACGAGGCGTCGAAGGGTGCGGCCACCGCCGCGAAGTACGTCGACGAGGGCGCCCGCGTGACGCTGGTCACCTGCACGGGCGGCGAGGCCGGCGAGGTGCTCAACTCCGGCCACCCCGCGGTCGACCCGGCCGAGCTGCCCGGCCTGCGGGCGCTCGAGCTGGCCGAGGCGGTCGCGGTGATCGGGTTCACGCGGACGACCGGCCTGGGCGAGCTCGACTCCGGCTGGCACGAGGACCTCGCCGACATCCCCGAGGGCGTGTTCGCCAGCGTGCCGCTGGACCGTCCGGCGTCCCGGCTGGCGACGATCCTCCGCGAGGAGCGGCCCCACGTGGTCGTCACCTACTCGCCCGACGGTGGCTACCCGCACCCCGACCACGTCCGCACCCACGACGTCACGATGCGTGGCGTCGAGCTGGCGGCCGACCCGGACACGCGCGGGGTCGACGGTGACGCGTGGCAGGTGCCGCGGGTCGTCTACGTCACCGGGTTCCCCCGCGAGCGGATCGAGGCGCTCCACGAGGCGATGCTGATGCGCGGGCTCGAGAGCCCGTACGAGGACTGGGTCAAGGGCCTCGACGAGCGCGGACCCCGCGACGTCGACGTCGAGCCGGACGTGCGCGTGCACGTCGCCGACTGGTTCGGGCGGCGCGACGACGCCCTGCGGGCCCACGCCACCCAGGTCGACCCGGACCGCTGGTTCCGGGTGCCCCGCGAGGTCGAGGTCGAGGCGTTCCCCTGGGACACCTACGTGCTGCTGGCCGGCGAACCGTTCCCCCCGGGTGCCGACGACCTGTTCGCCGGACTGAAGGTCGACGACGAGCCGTGACCGAGGCCCAGCCGCTGCCGCGACGCGGCGTCCAGCTGCTGGTCGACCGCGACTTCGGCCGCTACCTCGCGGGCAACTCGCTGTCCAGCATCGGCACGTGGTTCCAGAACCTCGCAGCGTCGCTGCTGATCTACGACCTCACCGGCTCCACGCTGATGGTGGGCGTCGTCAACTTCACCCAGTTCATCGGCGCGGTCCTGCTGGCGTCGGTGGCCGGGGCGGCCTCGGACCGGTTCGACCGCCGGCACGTGCTGATGGTCAGCCAGGGCATCGCCGCGGCGGCCAGCGCCGTGCTGGCGGTGCTGACCTACACCGGGACCGTGACCGCCGCGTCGCTGATCGCGTCGGTGGCGGTGCTGGGCTTCGCGCTCGCGTTCTTCCCGCCGGCGATGCTGTCGATGATCCCGCTGCTGGTGCCGCGCCGCGACCTCGACACGGCGCTGGCGGTCAACTCGGCGTCGTTCAACCTCGCCCGGGCGGTCGGGCCGGTGGTGGCGGCGTTCGTGATCGAGCGGCTGGGGTACGGGCCGGCGTTCGCGATCAACGCGGCGTCGTTCGCGATCTTCGTCGGGCTGCTGACGACCGTGCGGATCCGGACGGTCGCCACGGGGGACCGGCCGCGGACCCGCCCGCGGCTGCGGGACGCCGTCGCCACGGTGCGGTCCAACGACGTGGCCGTGCCGCTGCTGGTCGTCGTGGCCGTGTGCTCGATCGCGATCGATCCCGTCTACACGCTGACGCCCGAGCTCGCGATCGACGTGTTCGGCGGCACCGACCAGACCGCGGGCTACCTCGTCGGGGCGTTCGGCAGCGGGGCGGTGCTGACGGCGATCTTCGTGGTGTCCCGCATCAAGGACCGCCCCTACATCCTCGGGGCGACGCTGACGACGATGGGGGCCGGGATGGCGATCCTGGCGGTCGCCCCGACGCTGCCGATCGCGCTGGTCGGCCTGGCGATCGCCGGCGCCGGCTACCTCACCACCCTCACCCGGGCGACCACCCGGATCCAGAACGAGGTCCCCGAGGACCAGCTCGGCCGCGTCATGGCGCTGTGGTCGGTGTGCTTCATCGGGTCGCGGCCGTTCGTCGCGCTGATCGACGGCACGGTCGCCGACCTCGTGCACCCGCGTGCCTCGGCCGGCCTGCTGGCGCTGGTGCCGATCGCCACCGCCTGGTGGATCCGCTCCGTCGTCCGCCCGCGCGTGGCCGCCGCCCGCGAGGCCCGCGGCGACCTGCTGGTCCAGCCCGAGTCCGGCACCGCCACCCCCTGGGACCCCGACGACAC
>CAZDIF010000271.1:0-1529 GCA_964505365.1 uncultured Actinomycetota bacterium | reverse complement strand
GTGACGTCGCGGCCGTCGGCGGCGCACGCCCGCAGCGGCAGCGCCGTCCCGGGGTGGACCCGCCCGATGACGTGGCCGGCCGGGACCTCGCGGAAGTTCATGAGGTCGGCGTCGGCCGCGACGAGGAAGTCCACCTCGCCGTCCGACTCGCCGTCGTGGCCGAACCGGAAGCTGACCTCCGGGCGGATCGTGACCTTGCGCAGCCCGCCCAGGCGGTCGAAGTCCCGCACCACCCGGTCGGTGCGGATCGGCGGCTCGCCGAGGTAGCGGCGCAGCCCGTCGACGGCGAACGCCAGCGACTCGGGCCGGCCCGGCAGGCCGCACTCCACGGCGATGGCGGCCACGTCGTCGTCGA
The DNA here is from genome assembly GCA_964505365.1 of uncultured Actinomycetota bacterium. Lineage (GTDB taxonomy): Bacteria > Actinomycetota > Nitriliruptoria > Nitriliruptorales > Nitriliruptoraceae > CAWCLK01. The sequence continues at coordinate 1,174 of CAZDIF010000271.1, read as the reverse complement.
ACCCCTCCATCAGGGTGTGGGCGTCCATGTCCCACCGCAGCAGCGTGGAGGTGAACAGCGTGGCGAGGTTGAGGTCCTTCGGCCGGTCGCAGGTCGTGATCGCGTAGAAGGGGTTGTCGCCGGTGTTGTTGTGCACGTCGACCAGCGCCTCCAGCCCGGCGGCACGCAGCCGGTCGAGGATCGCGTCGGCCGCCAGCCGCTGGGCCGTGGTCGGCTCGTCCAGCCCCCACACCCGGTTGAAGTCCTCCTGGTCGTCGAGGAACCGGTGGGCGAACCCGGGCGGCTCGGCCGCGGCACGGGCGTTGCCGATCACCACCCACAGGTCGAACGGGTGGGTCAGCCCGCGGCGCAGGACCTTCAGCACCGCCTCCAGCCCGGTGGTCTCGTCGCCGTGCAGCAGGCACGAGATCGCCCGCGGGGCCTGCTCGCCGCGGCCGGGCACGCGGACCAGCGCCGGCCGCCCCAGCGCCTGCACCACCTCGAGCGGGGACCGTCGGGCGAGCTCGGCCGGCCAGCCGTCGAGGAACTCGTGGTGGGTGGGGGCTCGGGTGACGGCCATGGGCACCGACGGGTCGAGGAACGAGGAGGCAGGCCCCGACGGTAGGCCATCGCGCGGCGGCTCGCGTCCCCGGTACGGCTGCCGGTCGCTGCGAGGCCCGCCGCTAGCATCCGCCACCGGCTCGAGCGGGCACTGCCCACCCTTCACCCGACGCGAGGACGTGACGCGCATGGCCATGACGGGCATCGTGCTGGCCCACGCGGTCCTCGCGATCGTCGCCGGGCTCGCCGGGCGCCGCCTCGGTCGCAACGTGCTCGCCCTGACCGCGCTCGGCCCGCTGGCCGCCGTCGTCTGGCTGGTGACCCGCACCGGCGACGTCGTGGGCGGGACCACGGTCGTCGAGACGGTCCCGTGGGTGCCGGGCATGGGCCTGACGTTCGAGCTGGTCCTCGACGGGTTCGGGCTCCTGTTCTGGTGGCTGATCGCGGGCATCGGCCTGCTGGTCATGCTGTACGCCCTGCGCTACTTCGACGAGCGCGACGACCTCGGCCGGTTCGCGTCGATGCTGGTGCTGTTCGGCGGGTCGATGCTGCTGCTGACCGCCGCCGACAACGTCTACGTGCTGTTCGTGGCGTGGGAGCTGACCTCGATCACCTCCTACCTGCTGATCGGGTT
>CAZDIF010000270.1:0-4151 GCA_964505365.1 uncultured Actinomycetota bacterium | reverse complement strand
TCGTCCTCGGCGACGCGGACACCGTGGCGGCCCGGGTGCAGGAGTACGTCGACGCCGGGGTGACCGTGCCGGCGATCGCCCCGATGGCCATGGGTGTCGAGATGGCGGCCGACACGTTCGAGCGCCTCGGCCGGGCCTGGCAGTGACGAGGGAGCACCCGTGACGGTCCGCGTGGTCACCTGGAACGTCTGGTGGCGGTTCGGGAAGCACCGCCGCCGCGCCCCCGGGATCGTGTCCGAGCTGCAGCGGGTCGATCCCGACGTGGTGTGCCTGCAGGAGGTCTGGGGCGAGCTCGACGGCGACGGTCCCGACCCGACCGACGGCGGCGTCGAGGTCGAGGACGGCTCGGGGTCCGGCCGCTTCCAGGCCGGCGAGCTCGCCGAGGCGCTCGGGTTCGACCACTGGCGGTACGCCTGGCGCGTGTCGCACGAGGGCCGCGCGTTCGGCAACGCGATCCTGTCGCGCCACCCCATCGCCCGCGCCGCCACGCTCCCGCTCCCGCCCGTCGACCAGGAGGAGGAGTACCGCACCGCCCTGCTGGCGGTCGTCGACGCCCCGGCCGGGCCGGTCACCGTCGCGACGACCCACCTCAACTTCCGCTGGGACCAGAGCCACGTCCGCCAGGAGCAGGTCCGGGCGGTGTGCCGGTGGCTCGCCGACCAGCGGGCGGCCGACGCGCCGGTGGTGCTGACCGGCGACCTCAACGCCGACCCGATGTCCGACGAGGTGCGGATGCTGACGGGCCGGGCGGCGACGCCCGTGCAGGGGCTGGGCTTCCACGACGCCTGGGAGGCGGCCGGCGAGGGCGACGGCGCAACCTGGGCACAGGCCAACACCCACACGCCCGACCCACCGTTCGAGGGCGACAAGCGCATCGACTACGTGCTCTGCAGCTACCCGCTGCCGAAGGGACGCGGGGTGCCGCTCCGGGCGGAGGTGATCGGCACGACGCCGGACGAGGACGCGGGACACCCCAGCGACCACTACGGCGTGGCCGTCGAGGTCACCGTGTCGGAACGGTCCTGACCGGGCGCCGCCGCTACGGTCGCGCGGAGCATCGATCGGGAGCCGCCATGTCCGCCGCCATGCCGTACGACAAGCACCACGTCGATGTCCTGGGCCAGCGGATGGCCTACGTCGAGGAGGGCGAGGGCGACCCCATCGTGCTGCTGCACGGCAACCCCACGTCGTCGTACCTGTGGCGCGACGTCATCCCCCACCTCGTCGACCGCGGCCGCTGCATCGCGCCCGACCTGATCGGCATGGGCGACTCCGACCGCCTGCCGGGCACCGGCGACGACCGCTACCGGTTCGTCGAGCACCGCCGCTACCTCGACGCGTTCCTCGAGGAGGTGGGCGCGACGGACGACGTCACGTTCGTCGTGCACGACTGGGGCTCGGGCCTCGGGTTCGACTGGGCCAACCGCCACCGCGACGCCGTGCGTGGCATCGCCTACATGGAGGCGATCGTCACGCCGGTCACGTGGGACGACTGGCCCGAGAACGCGCGCGGGATCTTCCAGGCGATGCGCTCGGAGGCCGGCGAGGAGCTGGTGCTCGAGAAGAACCTGTTCGTCGAGCGGATCCTGCCGGCGTCCATCCTGCGCGACCTCACCGAGGAGGAGCACGACGTCTACCGGGCGCCCTTCGCCGCCCCCGGCGAGGACCGCCGGCCGACGCTGACGTGGCCGCGCGAGATCCCGATCGAGGGCGAGCCGGCCGACGTCCACCAGATCGTGTCGGACTACGGCGCGTGGCTGGCGACCTCCGACGTGCCGAAGCTGTTCGTCGACGCCGATCCCGGCTCCATCCTCGTCGGGCGACAGCGCGAGGTGTGCCGGGCGTGGCCCAACCAGCAGGTCGTGACCGTGCCGGGCATCCACTTCGTGCAGGAGGACAGCGGCGACGCGATCGGCCGGGCGATCGCCGACTGGCTGGACGCGCGGTGACCGCGGCCGACACGTGGGTGCCGGTGCCGGAGGGTTCCGCCTTCGGCCTCGCGTGCCTGCCGTGGGGGGTCGTGACCGACGGCCAGCGTCGCCACCCCGCCGTGCGGATCGGCGACCACGCGCTGCTGCTGGACCTCGCCGCCCACGCCCGGCTGCTCGACGGCGTGCCGGACGTCGAGGAGGCGACGTTCCGGGACGGCACGCTCGACCCGCTGATGGCCGCGGGGCCGGTGGCGTGGCGGGCGCTGCGACAGCGCGTGGCCGAGCTGCTGGCCGCCGACTCGGCGCTCGCGCGCGACACCGTGGTGCGCCACCGGATCTGCAAGCCGCTGGGCGGCCGGATGCAGGCGGTGCTGCCGTTCACCGTGGCCGACTACGTCGACTTCTACGCGTCGATCCACCACGCCACGAACGTGGGCCGGATCCTGCGACCGGACGCCGAACCGTTGCTGCCCAACTGGCGCCACCTGCCGATCGGCTACCACGGCCGCGCCGGCACGGTCGTCGCCTCGGGCACGCCGGTCCGCCGGCCGCGTGGCCTGTGGGCCGACGGCGACGCCGACCCCACCTACGCCCCGTCCCGGCGCCTCGACCTCGAGCTGGAGGTCGGCATCGTGGTCGGCGCCGGGTCGCAGCCCGGCGTGCCCGTGCGGCCCGACGAGGCCGACCAGCACGTCTTCGGCTTCTGCCTCGTCAACGACTGGTCCGCCCGCGACGTGCAGGCCTACGAGTACCGGCCGCTCGGCCCGTTCCTCGGCAAGTCCTTCCAGACCAGCGTCAGCCCCTGGATCGTCCCGTTCGAGGCGGTCCGTCCCGCGCTGACCACGCCCCCGCGGCAGGACCCGACCCCGGCACGGCACCTGCAGGCGACCCGGCCGTGGGCGCTGCCGGCGCAGCTGGAGGTCGCCGTGCAGACGGAGGCCATGCGCCGCCACGACGTCCCGGCCGAGGTGATCGCCCGGAGTGACTTCGCCGACATGTACTGGACCATCGCGCAGATGGTCGCCCACGTCACCTCCAACGGCGCCCACCTGCGGCGGGGCGACCTGTACGCGTCGGGGACGGTGTCCGGCCCCGACCGCGGGTCGGCCGGGTCACTGCTGGAGCTGTCGTGGGGCGGGGGCGAGCCGGTCGTGCTGGCCGGCGGCGAGCAGCGCACCTTCCTCGAGGACGGCGACACCGTCGTGCTGCGTGGCACCACGCGGCTGCCGGACGGCGACACGGTCGGCTGGGGCGAGGTCGTCGGCCGGGTCGTGCCCGCAGACGCACCGCCGGGGGCCTGACCTCACACGTCCCAGTCGCCGATCGACGCCCCGTCCTGCCACCGGCGGAGGGCTTCGGCGCCGGCCTCGTGGCCGTGGTCGACGAGCTGCCGGGCCCGTCCCGGGTCGAAGTCGAGCAGCTCGCCCAACCCGGTCCGGTCGCGATCGTCCGGGACGACGGGGACGAGGTCGACGACTCGGTGGTGGGTCGCCTCGGGGGCGGCGCGGGCGAGGGCATTGACGGTCTGGGCATGGTCCATGTCCTGGACCATCCCGAACCGCATCACGTGGTCGATGATGAGGGAGGCGGCCTCCCCCAGGGACCGTGGCGCCCGGCCCGTGCGCTCCACGGCGCCGGTGGCGACGACGATGGCGGTGTCGGGGCGGTACGCGAGCGCCGCCGCCAGCGGCGTGTTGGCGACGAGCCCGCCGTCCCACCAGCTGCCACCCTCCACCTCCACCGGCGCGAACACGCCCGGGATCGCGGCGGAGGCCAGGACGTGGTCGACGGTCAGCTCGACCTCGCGGTGGCCGACCGCCGGGCGGTCGTCGGGCAACCGGTTGGTGAAGCGGACCAGCTCGCCGGTGGCCGCGTTCACGCACGGCATCGCCAGCACCACGTCGTCACGCAGCGGCAGCACCTCGCCGCCGAGCTCGTCGACGAGCCGCCGTCGCAGCGGACGAGTGTGGAACAGCCACGTCCATCCGATGGCGTCCAGCAGGTGCTCGCTGGTGGCGTGGGGGCCACGGCCGAGCAGGCGCCGGGGATTGGCGAGCAGGTGGACCGGTCGGAACAGCCGGTGAACGTCGCGCCGCACCCGGTACACGTCGCCGGACTCCAGTGACGTCCACAGCTCCACCAGCCGGTCGGCACCGAGCCCGCACGCCACGGCCGCCGCGTTGAGCGCACCGGCGGAGGTGCCGGCCAGGACCGTGGGAT
>CAZDIF010000269.1:0-4183 GCA_964505365.1 uncultured Actinomycetota bacterium | reverse complement strand
GTCTCCCATGCGCCCCCGCACTCCTCGCGTGCTGCTCGCCGCCTGTGCCCTAGCCCTCGGTCTCGCGGCCTGTGGCGGCGACGGCGGCACCACCACCGACGAACCGACCACCGAGCCCGACGTCACGGTCATGGGGACCGACGCGCTCGAGTTCGAACCGACGGACCTGAGCGCCGAGGCCGGCACGGTGGCGATCGAGCTGCGGACCGGCGAGACGGTCGAGCACAACGTCGTCATCGAGGAGTTGGACGACAGGATGGTCGTCGAGACCGCCCCGGCCAGTTCCGCGGTCGGGACCGTCGAGCTGGAGCCGGGGACCTACACGTTCTTCTGCTCGGTCCCCGGCCACCGGGCGGCAGGCATGGAGGGCACCCTCACGGTCGAGTGAGGCCACGTCGCACGCCGCTCACCGCCAGCGCAAGCAGCACCAGCGCCACCAGCGCCAGGCCCTGCCGGGTCCCATCGGGCGCCGACCGGGCCGCGTCCGCGTCGAGGCTCGCCGCATCCTCGGACGCCGGCGGTTCCGCGGAACCGCCGGGCTGGTCCGGGCGGCCCTGACCGCCGCAGCGGTCCCGGCCCTTGCCCTGACCACGCTCGTTGCCGCAGTCGACCTCATCGTCGCCGTCGTCACCATCGCCGGTGTCGCCGTCGTCCCCACCGTCCTCGGCGGGCACCTCCGCCACGGCCGTCGCCGAGGGGAACCGGTCGCGCAGGGCTCGGACGTGCACCTCGGCGGGATCACCGGGCAGCAGCGCCGACCACGTGCCGCCCGCCGGGTCCAGCGTCGCATACACCGGGTCGCGGAAGTCCGCGTCCGCGGCGACCTGCACGTCCAGCGACTGGGCGTGGAACCCGGCCAGCTGTGGGTCCTCGCCGAGCTCCGGGAAGGCCACGGCGCCGGAGACGGCCAGTCCGTCGACGGTCAGGTGCGCGGCGGGGTCGATCGGGTCGATCGTGACGCCGAACTCATTGCCCGTCTCGGGCGCGGCGACCGGCGTGATCGTGATGGTCGAGGCGTGGTCGTCGTTGTAGCCGTAGGCCCACGAGCGCACCCCGGCGTGGACGAGGTTGACCGTCAGCTGTTCGCCGGGTGCGACCAGTCGGTCGGTCGTGAGCTGCAGGTCGAAGGCCGTCCATCCGCCCGGGTGGACCGGCTGGGCGACCGCCTCGGAGCGACCGACCTCGCGGTCCGTCGCCTTGAGCACCAGCTCGAGGTTGGCGACGGTCGGCTCGGACGACTGCATGTAGACGGTCGCCTCGACCGTCGACCCGGCCGGCAGCGCCCCGCCGAGGTGGTCGGTGGCGGTGAAGATGCCCTTCGGACGGAACGCGGCCGGCACCGACGTGATGCGGTTGTCGAAGCAGCGCTCCACGTCCTCGGCGGGCTCGCCCGCACGGGCCATGAACTGCTCGTTGTCGCCCTCGCCGCAGGCGTGGGTCTCGAGTGCGTCGCCCGGGTCGCCGGCGGTCGTCGGATCCTCGGTCACCGGTGCGGGCTCGCGCGTCGGCTCGTGGCGCTCGACGCGGTGCAGCTCGTACGTGATCGGCTCGGTGAGCACGTCGCCGTCGGCGACGGCCCCACGGCCGGCGTCGAAGCGGCCGACCGACGGGTCGTCGTTGGTCGCCTCGCCCGTGCCGACGAACCGGTTGACGCCAGACACGTCGCAGCCGTCCTCCGAGCCATCGCCGTCACGGTCGTAGCCGCCGTACAGCGAGTCACGGTGCTCGCAGTCCTGCGCGAAGAAGTCGTCCTCCATCGGGCGTGCCGGCAGCTCACGCTCGCCCAGCAGCACCTCGATTGCCCGCTCGGCGTGCGCCGGGCCGGACGACCCGTAGCCCTCGAAGTACACGGAGTTGGGGCCGGACCACGTCCACGGGAACGGGTAGGTGGTGTCCGGCCCGGTGCCCTGGCCCCGTGGCATCGCGGTCTTCAGCCCGACCGTGCGCAGTTCCTCGCGGGTGAGGACGCCATCCGCGAGGAAGGGGCTGTCGGCAATCGCCGTGCCGACGGCGACCGCCTGGCCGTCACGCTGGCCGGCGCTCGTGTCGCCGATCGCATTCCGGACCTCGGTGAGGATCTTCCCGAACGCACCTGCCGTGTACGGCGACGCCGCCGACGTACCGCCGAACGCGCACTGGCCGGTGTCACCGGTGCGGCAGGCCGACGGCAGGTCCCCGTCGCCCAGTGCCGAGATGTGGACCGGGTAGCCGTCGGAGATGATCGCGCCCTGGTTGTCCTCGCGGGTGGCGCCGATCGACAGCACCCAGTCCGCCCCGTTCGGCGACGACCCGTACGTCAGGATCGGCGTGGTGGCGAACGCGTTGCCGGTGCCGTTGCCGGCGGAGAACAGCGTGAGCTGCCCACGCTCGGCCGCCTGCTTCGTCGGCTGGTCGGCGCCGAACACCAGCCCCAGCGGGACGCCACCGATGGCGCCGAAGCTGTTGCTGGAGACGTCGACCCACGGGTAGTCGGCCACGACGGTCTCGTCGAGGGCCTCCACGATCACCAGCAGGCACGTCGGGCAGTAGCCGTACCGGTTGCCGGCGCTGACCGAGGTGGACCCGCTGCCGTGGCCGTGGTCGTCGAGGATCGGGTGGGGGTCGTCACCGGAGGTCACGCCGGTCGACCCGCCCGCGTCGATCGCCCCGATGATCTTCGTCCCCGGGATCCAGTGCAGCTGCCCGGCCTTCGTGTAGTGGTTGCCGTCCCAGAGGTGCGTGTCCTTCTCGGGGAAGTAGCCCTCGTCGGTGGTGATCGGCAGGGCCGGGGCGTCGGCCGGGTAGCCGTCGATGTACTCGGACGGGTGGCGGGTGAAGTTGCGGGTGAGCTCCAGCACCTCCGGGTCGGGGTAGGTCGCCGCCGAGTACTCGGCGTGGTACGGGTTGATGCCCGTGTCGGCGATCCCGATGACGGTGAACGGCACCGCCAGCTCGTCCAGGTGGGCCGCGTCCCGGCCGACGCTGACGGTGGTGGTCTCGCGCTTCTCGAACCCGGCGCCGTCCGCCACCTGCAGCGTCACGAGGTGGCGGCCGACCGGCAGGTCCACCAGCGCGTCCGCGCCGTCGGCGTCGACGACCCCGTCGAGGTCGGTGTCCCACCCGACCGTGGCGAGATCCGCCTCGCCCGCCGTCACCTTGCCAGCAAGCTGCTGGTCCTCGCCGGCGACGAACGCGTACGGACCGCCGCTGTCGACCGACGGGGTCGGGTCGCCACCCTGGGCGACACCGGTGGTGCCGGTGGCGGTCACGGTGATCTCGAGGTCCCCGTGGGTGGCGAACCGCTGCACCTGCGCGGTCCACGTACCGGGCTGGGGGTTGGCGACCGTGACGGTCTCCTCGGTGTCCGGGACGAACTCGCCCACCAGCCCGGCCTCGTTGCCCTCCGGGTCGATCAGGGCCAGGTCGTAGTCATTGGTGGGGTCTGTCCAGCTCAGGGTGGACTCGATCGAGGCGAGGCCGTCGGGGACGTCGAAGGTGTGCTCCGGCCCGGGTGGCACGTTCGCGGCGCCGGGCGCGTCGGGGGCGGTGACCTGCGGCTCCATCAGCGGGGTGGTCTCGCCGGCCCCGTCGCCGGCGACGACGAACTGCACCTCGTCCGTGTGCGTGTCGCTGCCGTCGTCCACGGTCAGGCTCGCGGTGTAGGTGCCCCCGTCGAGGTTGGACGTGTCGACCAGTCCGGTCGGGTTGGACGGGTCCTCGAAGGTGACGGTGTCGCTGGACCACGCGAACGCGTAGTCCCCGGAGCCGCCGAAGGCGGTCCCGAGCAGGACGGCATGCTCGCCGGGCGCGACGAACACACTGTCGCCGGCGTCGGCGACGAGGTCGGCATCGGCCACCTCGACGGTGGACACGAGGTGTTCACTTCCCGGGACGACCGGGTGCGTGAAGGCGAGGGTGGCGGCGGCAGCGGCCAGGCCAGCGAGGATTCGGCGGGACGACACGGGACGGGATCTCCGGGCAGACAGTGTCCGAAGGTTCGCCGTCGGTGTTGCCGGATCCTCCCCCGCGGCCGACCCGTGCGGCCAGCGGACGCCTCGTCAGCGCCGGCCGCTGGCGAACAGGGCCGCGGCGACCGGGTGCAGGACCCGCTCGACCTGCAGTTCTGGGGCACCGTTGAACTCCGTGATGGCGTTGCGGCACCGGTTGAGGTCGGTCAGGGCCCGCAGGCACGCCTCGACCGGCA
>CAZDIF010000268.1:0-4187 GCA_964505365.1 uncultured Actinomycetota bacterium | reverse complement strand
GTGTCGACGCCGATCTCGCGCTGGTCGATGATCGCGACGTCGTCGCGGTGCATGACCTCGATGGGGTCCTCGACCGTGACGATGTGGCACCGGCGGGTGCGGTTGACGTGCCCGATCATGGCCGCCGTGGTGGTGGTCTTCCCGGACCCGGTCGGGCCGGTCACCAGCACCAGGCCGCGGTGCTCCTCGGACAGCTTGCGCACGACCGGCGGGAGCCCGAGCTCCTCGAAGCCGGGGGCGCCGGAGAGGATGAGCCGCATGACCATGCCGACCGACCCGCGCTGGCGGAAGGTGTTGACGCGGAAGCGCGCCTGGCCTCCCTGCAGGCCATACGCGAAGTCGGCCTCCCCGGTCTCCTCGAAGATGCGCGTGTTGCGCTCGTCGAGCATCGAGGTCGCGAACGCCTCGGTGTCGGTGGACGACAGCGGGGGGAGCTGGGTGATCGGCTTCAGTTCGCCATCGATCCGCACATAGGCGGGTCCTCCCGCCTTCAGGTGCAGGTCGGACCCACCACGGTCGATGCAGTGCTGCAGGTAGTCATTGACGGTGACCACGGAGACGCCTTCGTCACGCCGGACACGGCAGGGGTCGCCTGCCCTCGTCCCACCCCATCGGCACGTCCGTGCGAGGCCTTGAAGCCGCCGTCACACCTCGATCATGATCGTGACGGGACCGTCGTTGACCAGCGACACGTCCATGTGGGTGCGGAACACCCCGGTGGCGACGGGGGCCCCGAGCTCGGCGAGGCGGTCGACGACGACCTGCACCAGCGGCTCGGCGACCTCCGGCGGGGCCGCGTGGACGAACGACGGGCGCCGGCCCTTGCGCGTGTCGCCGTACAGCGTGAACTGGCTGACCACCAGCACGCCACCGCCGACGTCCTCGCAGGACCGGTTCATCGCGCCGTCGTCGTCGGGGAAGATCCGCAGGCGCCAGACCTTCTCGGCGACCTTCCGGGCCGCGGCCTCGTCGTCGCCCTCGGTGACCCCGACCAGGACCACGAGACCGGTGCCGATCCGGCCGGTCTCGGTGCCGTCGGAGGTCACCGACGCCCGGCTGACCCGCTGCACCAGTGCCCGCACGCGACCTCCTCGTCAACGTCGTCGAGGGCAACCGATCGTAGGCGGGCGAGCGCGCGGCGAGCGCACTGCCCCTCGCTACAGTCGAACCATGCCGAGGTACCCGACCCGCCGCGCCACGTCCGCGGGGGGCGTCGTGTGTGACGACCGACCCGACGGACGGCGGTGGGTGCTGCTGATCGCACGACGGAACGCGGCGGGACGACCGCAGTGGACCCTGCCGAAGGGCGGCATCGAGGTCGGCGAGTCCGACGAGGCAGCGGCCGTCCGCGAGGTCCGTGAGGAGACGGGGCACGGGGCGCTGATCACGCACCTGCTCGGGACGATCGACTACTGGTTCGTGTGGCGTCCGGACCGCGTGCGCTACCACAAGTACGTTCACTACTACTTCATGTGGTGGGATGGACTACCCCCGGGCGATCGCGACGACGAGGCCGAGCACGTCGAATGGGTACCGATCGAGATCGCGCTGGTGCGCCTCGCCCACCGCAACGAGCGGCGCGTCGTCGAGAAGGCCATGGCCTCGCACCCGGCGCTGGCCCAGCCCACGGCACACCGGCGGTGACCGCCCTCGTGCGGCGTGTCGCGGGTGTGGCGGCCCTCGTGGCCCTGCTCGCCGCCGGGCTCGTGTCGCCGGCAGCGGCCCAGGAGCTGGCCGGCGAGCCGGCGGCCCGGCTCGTCGTGACCGGCATCCACGGCGCGGTCGGGCCGGGGACGACGGGCGAGGAGGCCGAGGGCGGCGAGGAGGAGGACCCGGACGACCTCGACCTGCGGGTCCTCGTGGAGAACATCGGGTCGATCGACGTGGAGGCCCTGCAGGTCGTCGTCGAGGTCCACACGGCCGTGGGTGGCGCGCGCAGCGTCCTGCAGCAGACGCTCGACGGGGGGCCGATCGACCGACCCCTGCAGACGCTGCCGCTGCGGGTCGACGTGCGCGACGGCGGCCCGGTGCCACCCGGGCAGATCGCCAGCCTCGCCCTGTCGGTACCCGGCGAGGACATCGGCTGGTCCGGAACGAACGACGTCTACCCGGTGCAGGTCACGCTGCTGCTCGGCAGCCAGGTGCTGGACCGGGTGGTCACCTCCGTGGTGCACCTGCACGACCCGCCGGACCGGCCGCTGCAGACCACCGCCGTGTGGCCGATCGACGCGCCCACGCGCCGCACGCCCGGCGGCGCCTACACCGAGGCGCTGCCCGCCGAGCTCGAGCCCGGCGGACGGATCGACGTGCTGCTGACGGCGGCGGAGTCCCACGGCGACGCGCCGTTGCTGCTCGCACCCGGGGTGACACTGGTCGAGGAGCTCGCCGACCGCGCGAACGGGTTCCGGCTGGTCGACGGCACGGAGGTCGCGGCCGAGGCCGAGGCCGCACGGCAGGCCGCCGACCTCCTCGAGCGGCTCCGGGCCCTCGTCGAGAACGCGCCGCTGGACCCGGTGACCGGCCCGTACGGCCACGCCCACGTCGCCGCGCTCGCGACCGGGCCGGCAGAGGTCGCCCCGCTCGCCGAAGCGGCGATGAGCATGGCTCGCAACCGCATCCAGGCGCTGCTCGGGCGCGCCCCGGACCTCGGGCTGCACCTGGCGACCACGCCCGTCACCCAGGACGTCCTCGACCTCGTCGACGCGGAGCGCCTGCTCGTCGACTGGAACCAGGTCGTCGGCCCGGACCTGGCCAACTTCCCGGACCTGCCGCAGGCGCGGCGACGGCTGCCGGCGGTGTTGGGACCCGGCGTGGCCCGCCAGCTGACGGTCGCCGACCCGCACATCGCGGCGATCCTCACCGCCCCGCCGGTCGACGGGGGGACCGCGATCGCCCGGCAGCGCCTCGTCGCCGAGACGGGCCTGCTCTACCTGATCGAGCCGGGTCGCGCCAACCGCGCCCTGCTGGTCATGCCGCCGTCCGACTGGGACCCCGCGCCGGGCACCGCCGACCTGTTCCTCGACACGCTGGCGGCCAGCCCGTGGCTCGAACTGTCCCGGCCGGGCGCCGACGGGCCGACGGACCGCGCCGAGCTCGCGACCGAGCGCGCGACGATGCCGGAGCCGCTGGCCGAGGACGTGAGCACCACGCTGCGCCGGCTCACGGCCCTGCGCGAGGCCATGCCCTCCGGCACCCAGGCGCTGACCGAGACCACGGTCGCCGACCTCGAGGACGCCGTGGTCCGGGCCCTCACGCCGCAGGCCGTGGACGACGGCGGAGAGCCGGCCCGCGCGCAGGTCCAGGACGTCCTCGCGATCGCCGAGGAGGCATTCGGCGACGTCGAGCTGGCCGAGGGCGGGCGCGTGACGCTGACCAGCGACACCGGGGAGGTCCCCGTCACGGTCGAGCGCACCGGGGGCGGCCCCATCGACCTGGTCGTCGAGGTCCGCTCGAGCAACGCCCTGCGGTGGGCCGACGGGGTCCGGCGCCAGCAGTTGACCCTGCCGGCCGGTGCGTCACGGACGGTGTCGTTCGGCACCCGCGCGCTGTCGCGCGGGACGTTCCCGGTCACGGTCACCGTCACCGACCCCACGGGCGACAAGCTGCTCGACGCGACCACGCTGTCGGTTCGGTCGACCGCGATCAGCCGGACCGCGCTCGTGGTGATCGGGGTGGTGGTGCTGCTGCTCCTGCTCGGGGGGCTGCGTCGACGCCGTTCCCCGCGGCTCCGCGTCGTACCCTGAGGGCGCCCTGGCACGACAACGTGCATCGACACCGGCGGCATGGGACACTGGCGCGCCGATCGGAGGACCTCGAGGCGTGCGCGACGAACGTGGGGACATCATCAGCAGCTGGCTGGTCCAGTTGCTCCTGTTCATGGCCGTCGTCGGGCTGGTCGGCTACGAGTTCCTGAGCGTTGCCATCACGTCGCTCACCCTCGACGGGGACGCCGAGCAGGTCGCCGACGTCGCCTCGGACGAGTACGAGCGCAGCGAGGACCTCGACCGTGCCCTCGAGGAGGCCACCGCCGAAGCCGAGCGCCGCGGCACCGCCGTGTCCGACCTCCACCTCGAGGACGACTGGATCTCCGTGACGGTCGTCAAGGACGCCCCGACCCTCGTCGTGCACCGCATCCCCGGCCTGGAGGGCGTCGGCGACGTCGCCGCGACGAGGCGGTCGAGGTGGGG
>CAZDIF010000267.1:0-4207 GCA_964505365.1 uncultured Actinomycetota bacterium | reverse complement strand
GCCGCCGTGGCGATCGTCGCCGGGCTGCTGTCGTTCGCCCAGTCCAACCCGTGCGAGTACGAGTCCGCCTACTTCTGCGCCTTCGTCGTCGAGGACCCCGACCGCGAGGGCGGGCGGACGCTGTGGCTCGACACCCTGCGCCACAGCTACGTCGACGTCGACGACCCCACCCACCTCGAGTTCAGCTACGCCCGGACGATGGGCGACGTGCTGGCCACGATCGCCCCCGAGGGCGAGCCGCTCGACGTCGTCCACATCGGCGGCGGCGGCCTGTCGCTGCCGCGCTACCTCGCCGCGACCCGTCCCGGCACGGACTCGACGGTGCTGGAGATCGACCCGCTGCTGCCCCACATCGCCGAGGAGGAACTCGGCTACGTGCCCTCCCCCGACGACGGCATCGAGGTCGTGACCGGCGACGCCCGCGTCGGCATCGAGCGGGTCGAGCCGGGCTCGGCCGACCTCGTGATCGGCGACGCGTTCGGGGGCGTGTCCGTGCCCTGGCACCTGACCACCCGCGAGTTCCTGCTGCTGGTGCGCGAGTCCCTCGAACCCGGCGGCTGGTACGCGCTCAACCTCATCGACTACCCGCCGCAGGGCTTCGCACGGGCCCAGGCCGTCACGCTGCAGGAGGTGTTCGGCCACGTCGCCGTGCTGGCCCCGCCGGACCGGTTCACCGGCGAGGCCGGCGGCAACCACGTCGTCGTCGCCTCCACCGATCCGCTTCCGATCGACGCCATACTGGACCGCAACGCCACGCGGGGCGACGACGAGGTGGCCGTGACCAGCGACGGACAGACCACGCACCCCGAGGTCACCTGGGACGAGTGGGTCGGGGACGCCGAGGTGCTGACCGACGACCACGCCCCCGTGGACCAGCTGCTGACGCCCTATCCCAGCCCATGACAGGAACGCCGTGACACGCCCGCCCACCCGTGACGCCGCCGAGGTCCACGTCCTCGTGGTCGGCGCCGGGTACGCCGGCATCCGTGCCGCCGCCACCGCCCGGCGCGCCGGCGCCGCCGTCACGGTCGTGGACCGCACCGGCAACCACGAGTTCGCGACGCGGCTGGCCGCCGTGGCGGGCGGGCGCGCCTCCGCCGGCGACGGCTGGGCGCCGGCCGACGACCTGGTCGACGTCGAGGTCGTCCGTGGCACGGTGACCGCCGTGGACACCGCCGGCCCCAGCGTCCGACTCGAGGACGGGACGGTCCTCGGCGGCGACGCCGTCGTCGTGGCCGTCGGTGCGACCACGGCGTGGCCGGACGTGCCGGGCATCGACGAGCACGCACTCGGCCTGCGCACGGTGGCCGACGCCCTGGCGATCCGGCGCGAGCTGGTCGAGGCGGATCGCCTCGTCGTCGTCGGTGGCGGGACCACCGGCGTGCAGCTCGCGGCCGAGGCGGCCCACCGCCACCGGCACCTCGAGGTCACGATCGTCGAGGCGGCCGACCGCCTGTTGCCGGAGCTGTCCGGTCGCGTCGGCAAGCGAGCCGAGGGGATCCTGCGCCGCCGCGGCGTGGACGTCCGCCGGCGCAGCTCCGTCGAGGGGGTCGACGACCGCGGCGTCATCCTCCGTTCGGGGTCACGCGTGGACGGGGTCGTGGTCTGGGCCACCGGCTTCGCACCGAACGGCAGCCACCTGCTGCCGGGCGCGGAGACGATCGACGGCCGCCTGGCCGTGGACGGGACGCTGCGCCTGCCGGGCTCCTCCAGCGTGTTCGCCGCCGGGGACGTCGCCGCCCACGTGGACCTGTTCGGCAGTCCCGTGCCGATGTCGGCCCAGATCGCCGTTCGCGCCGGCGCGGCCGCGGGCCGCAATGCCGTCCGCGTGGCTCGTGGGCTGCCGCCGTCGCCGGCCCTGCTGGTGGACCTCGGTCGGCTCGTGCAGCTCGGGCGCTCCACGGGCGTGGGCCGCATGCTGGGCGTCGACATCGCCGGTCCGCTGCGCGACCGGGCGGTGCCGTGGCTGCACGAGGCGATCGACGTGCGCCACCTGCTGGAGACCGGCGGGCTGTCGGCGGTCCTCCGCCACGCCCGGGGCCGCCACCACCCGTCGCGGGCCGACGAGCGCCGCGTCGAGCGCCCGCAGCTGCGCAGCGTGGGTTAGGCCGGCTGGACCTCCGCGTCGGCGGTCCCCAGCGGCAGGCGGCGGAGCAGCTGGGCGTTGGCGGCCACCACGATCGTCGACGCGCTCATCAGCAGGGCCCCGACGGCGGGTGCCAGGGTGATCCCGGCCCACGCCAGCGCCCCGGCGGCCAGCGGGACGGCGACCACGTTGTAGCCCGAGGCCCACACGAGGTTCTGGACCATCTTGCGGTAGGTCGCCTGCGACAGCTGGCGCACGACGGCGACGTTGCGCGGGTCGTCGGACGCGAGCACGACGTGCGCCGACGCGGCCGCCACGTCGGTGCCGGCACCGATGGCCAGGCCGACGTCCGCACGGGCCAGCGCCGGGGCGTCGTTGACGCCGTCGCCGACCATCGCGACGACGCGGCCCTCCTCCTGCAGGCGCCGCACCTCGCCCTCCTTGTCCTCGGGCAGGACCTCCGCGAGGACCGCGTCGATGCCGAGCTCGGCCGCCACGTGGTCCGCGACCTGCTGGGCATCGCCGGTGATCATCACCACGGTGACGCCGTCGTCCTGCAGCTGCCGCACGGCGGCGTGGGACACGTCGCGGATGCGGTCCTCGAGGGCGAACGCCCCCACGACGCGGTCGTCCTCGACGACGTGGAGGACGGCCGCACCGCGGTCGCGCCACTCGCGCGTGCGGGCCGCGAGGTCGTCCGGCTCGTCCAGGCCGTGGTCGCGCAGCATCGCCGGACCGCCGACCGCGACCTTCGACCCGTCCACGACCGCGGTGACGCCACGGCCCGCGGTGGCGGTGAACTCCTCGGCCCGCGGCACGGAGGCACCGCGCTCGTCCGCGTGGGCGACGATCGCCCGGGCCAGCGGGTGCTCGGAATCGCCCTCGACGGCCGCGGCCAGGGCCAGCACCCGGCCGGGGTCCTCGCCGTCGGCCGCCGCCATGTCGGTGACCTCGTGCTGGCCGGCGGTCAGGGTCCCGGTCTTGTCGAACAGGACGGTGTCGACCTGCCGCATCCGCTCCAGGGCCAGGCGGTCGCGCACGAGGATGCCCTGCCGCGCCGAGAGCGCGGTCGACAGCGCCACGACCAGCGGGATCGCCAGCCCGAGGGCGTGCGGGCAGGCGATCACCAGCACCGTCACGGTGCGGGTGACCGCGTCACCCGGTCGGTCCATCGCCATCCACACGATCGCGGTGACGATGGCGGCCGCGCCCGCGAACCAGAACAGCAGCGCGGCCGCGCGGTCGGCCAGCACCTGGCTGCGCGATCGTGACGACTGGGCCTCCGCCACCATGCGGCGGATGCCGGCGAGCGCGGTGTCCTCGCCGACGGCATCGACCCGGACACGCACCGAGGAGCCGACCGCGACCGACCCGGCGACCAGCCGTTCCCCCTCGCCGTGCGCCACGGGCGTGGACTCGCCGGTGATCATCGACTCGTCGAAGTCGGCCTCGCCCTGGACGATCTCGCCGTCGGCGGGCACGCGGGCGCCGGGACGCACGAGGACCACGTCCCCCTCGGCGAGGTCGGCGACGGCGACCTCCTCGGTGCCGCCGTCCCGGCCGACCCGTTCGGCGGTGTCGGGCAGCAGCTCGGTGAGCGACTCCAGTGCCGACCGTGCCGACCCGATCGCCTTCATCTCCTGCCAGTGGCCCAGCAGCATGACGACGATCAGGGCCGCCAGCTCCCACCAGAACTCGAGGTCGAGGAGACCGAACTGGCTGAGCCACGACGACACGAACGCGACGGTGATCGCGAGCCCGATCAGGGCCATCATCCCCGGCTCGCGCTGCCGCAGCTCCTGCCAGCCGTTCGTGAGGAACACCCGGCCGCCGTAGACGAACAGGACCGTGCCCAGCACGGGGCCGACCCAGGCCACACCGGGCAGGGCCGGCACGGTGTAGCCGAACCAGTCGGCGATCATGGTCGAGGTCGCCACGACCGGGATCGAGAGCGCGAGGCTCACCCAGAAGCGGCGCCGGAACACCTCGGCGTGGTGGGCGTGCCCACCACCGTGTTCCCCGTTGCCGTGCTCGCCGTGGTCGTCGTGACCGTCCACGTCAGCGCCCGAACCGGCGCAGGCGCAGCGAGTTGGTGACCACCGACACGGACGAGAACGCCAT
>CAZDIF010000266.1:0-4208 GCA_964505365.1 uncultured Actinomycetota bacterium | reverse complement strand
CGACGGCGTCGGACTTGGCGTGGGGGATGGCGATGCCGCTGCCCATCCCGGTGCCCCCCGTCTCGTTCTCGCGGGCGAGGACGGCGTCGACGACGGCGTCGACGTCGGTGATGCGCCCGGCCTCGGCCATGCGCGACGCGAGGGTGCGGATCGCACCCGGCGCGTCCGGGGCCTCGAGGTCGGTGACGACGAGGTCGGCGGCGATCAGGTCTTCGATCGTGGTGCTCATGTGGTGCTCCCTGGGGTGGTGGTGGCGGGCACGGTCAGGGTCGTGAGGTCGACGGCGTCCGGGCGGACGTCGTCGGGGCCCGGCATGGCGGTGCCGGGCTGGGCGACGGCGGCGGTGCCCCAGGCGACGGCCTGGCGCAGCGCATCCGGGCCCGAGGCGCCGGCGGCGAGGAACCCGGCCAGGGCCGCGTCGCCGGCACCGACGTCGCTGCGCACGGCCTCGGCCTCGGCGCGGGCGTGCCAGGCCCCGTCGGCGTCGACGAGGACGGCCCCGTCGGCGCCCAGCGAGGTCAGCACGGCGCCGACGCCGCGGCCCCGCAGCTGCTGCGCGGCCGCGACGACCTCGTCGAGGGTGGTGGCGGTCCCACCGATGAGCTCCTCGAGCTCGTGGCGGTTGGGCTTGACGAGGTCGGGGCCGGCACCGACGGCGTGCAGCAGCGGCGGTCCGGAGGTGTCGACGGCGACACGGGCGCCGGCCGCCCGGGCGACCTCGACCAGCCGGGCGTGCAGGTCGTCGGGGGCCGCGGGGGGGAGGCTGCCGCAGGCCGCGAGCCAATCGTCCGGGGACAGGGCGGCCTCCACCCGCTCGAGCAGCTCGGCCATGGCGGCCGGCCCGAGCTGGGCGCCGGCCTCGTTGACCTTGGTGACGACGCCGTCCTCGTCGACGATGGTGACGTTGGTCCGGGTCCGGCCGTTGACGGGCACCGCGACGACGCGGATGCCCAGGTCGGACAGCAGGTGGCCGAGCTGGCGGCCGGAGTCGCCCCCCATCGGCACGACGGTCCGGACCCCGACGCCGTGGGCCGCGAGTGCCCGCGCCACGTTGACGCCCTTGCCGCCCGCGTCGACGAGCTCGCCCGTGGCCCGGTTGACCCGGCCCACCTCGAGCCGGTCGACCTGCAGGGTGCGGTCGAGCGACGGGTTGGGGGTGACGGTGACGATCATGTGCGCAGTACCTCCACACCCGTCTCCGCGAACGCCGCGACGTCCGCGTCGTCGATGCCGGTGTCGGTGACGAAGAGGTCGACCTCGTCCACGGTCGCGAAGGTGGCGAACTGTTCGTCGCCCACCTTGGTGTGGTCGGCGGCCAGCGCGACCCGCTGGCCGGCGGCGACGGCGGCGCGCTTGACGGCGGCCTCCTCGGGGTCAGCGGTGGACAGCCCGCGGGAGACGCTGACGCCGTTGGTCGCGACGACGGCGAGGTCGACCGACAGGCCCGACAGCAGCTGGACGGCCCAGTCGCCGACGGCGGCCTCGGTGCGGTGACGGATCCGGCCCCCGATGAGCCGCACCGTCACCCGGGGGCGATGGGCGAGCAGGGTCGCGATCCCGGCGGCGTTGGTCACGACGGTCAGCTCGGCGGTGTCGTCGAGGGCCTCGGCGACGGCCTGGGTGGTGGTGCCGGCGTCGAGGAAGACGGTGCCCCGGCGGGGCAGCAGCTCGGCCACGGCCTTGCCGATGCGCCGCTTCTCGTCGGCCATGTGGGAGGCGCGCTCGGCGACCCCGCGCTCGATCCGGACCCGGTCCGCGGTGACGGCGCCGCCGTGGACCCGCCGGAGCACGCCAGCGGTCTCGAGCTCGTCGAGGTCGCGGCGGATGGTCTCGCGGGTGACCGCGAAGGTGTCGGCGAGGTCGGCGACGACGACCCGCCCGTGCTCACGGGCGAGGTCCGCGATGCGTGCGCGGCGCTCCTCGGCGTACATGGCGTTCCTCCCGGCTCCTTCCCACACTGAAACAGACAAACACAGGCATGTCAAGAACAAACACAGACAAACAGAAACAGGACAGCTGCCACGAGCCGGTCCTCGACCCCCGACAGCGGGGACCGCCAGTGTCAGGCCGGAACGGGCACGGCGGCGTCGGCCACCGCCGGAAGCACCTCCGACAGGCCCGCGTCGACGCGCACGTCGGCGTGGCGGTCGCCGCGGGTCGGCCCACGGTTGACGATCGCGACCGTCACGCCGCGACGGACGGCGGCCGTGACGAACCGGTAGCCCGATCCGACGGCCAGCGACGACCCCAGGACGAGCAGGCTCCGCGATCGGTCGAGGCGGTCCAGTGCGCCCCGGAAGCGCCCGCGCGGGACGTGCTCGCCGAAGAAGACGACGTCGGGCTTGAGCACGCCGCCGCAGGTCCGGCAGTCCACCACCCGGAAGCGGCCGACGGCGTCCTCGTCCAGTCGGACGTCCCCGTCCGGCCGGTCGCCATCGACGGCTGCAGCGACCACGGCGCGGAACCCGGGGTTGAGCACGTCCAGTCGCAGGCCCACCTCCAGCCGGGGTCGGCGCCGGTGGCACCGCAGGCACACGACGGCGTCGAGGCGGCCGTGCAGGTCGACCACGTCGGGGCTGCCGGCGGCCTGGTGCAGGCCGTCGACGTTCTGGGTGACGACACCGGTGAGCCGGCCCGCCCGGCCCAGCCGAGCCACGGCCCGGTGCGCCGCGTTCGGCCTGGCGCCCGCGACCCGTGCCCAGCCGACGTGGCTGCGTGCCCAGTAGCGCTGGCGCTCGTGGGGCGAGCCGGTGAACCGCTGCAGCGTCATCGGGTCGGCGTGGCGGCGTCGTCCGTCTGGGCCGCGGTAGTCGGGGATCCCCGAGTCGGTCGAGATCCCGGCACCCGTCAGCACGAGCACGCGGCCGTCCGCCACCACGCGGGCGAGGTCACGCAGGTCGGGCTCGTGCGGCATGGCCCGAGGGTACGTGGCGCGCCGGGCCCGCGGCCGGGGTGGCAGCCACGGCGATCAGCTGGCGAGGTGCCCCAGGACGTGGCGGGCGACGGCGTCGTCGGCCAGGATCCTCCCGTGCCCGAGGCCGGTCGTCAGCACGGGTTCGGTGCCCAGCGCCCGGGCCACCCGCACGCCGTCGGCCACGGGCACCTCGCGGTCGTCGACGTCGTGGACGACCAGCACGTCGGAATCCACGAGCGGCGCGGTGGTGGCGACGTCGAGCCGCTGCCAGACGTCGTGGCCGAAGGCGGCCTCGATGCGGCTGCGCAGCAGGGCCTCGCCACGGTCGCCGAGGCCCAGGGCCCGGCAGAACCGCGCGACGGCACCAGCCAGGGTCGCCGGGGGCGCGACCAGCGCCGCCCGCGGCACGTCGAGGCCGTCGGCAACCGCCAGCAGCGTGGCGACCGAGCCGAGCGAGTGCGCCACCACGCCGTCCAGGGGCCCGGCCCGCTCGCCGAGGGCCGCCACCGCACGGGCGAACTCGAACAGGTCGGTGCGCTGGCCGGGGCTGGCACCGTGGGCCGGGAGGTCGACGGCGACCACGCGGCGCCCGGCGGCGGCCAGCCGCCCGGCCATCACGGCGAGGTCGGTGCTGGCACCACCCCAGCCGTGCACGGCCAGCACCGTCGGGCCGGACCCGACCTCCCAGCCCACCAGCGGGCCGGCTGCCGTCGGGACCTCGAAGGGGTGCGCGCCCTCGGGGCGGCGGCGGGCCCGACCCGCGGCCCACGGCGTGAACCACAGGCGCTCGAGCAGGGCGCCGGCGGGCAGGTGCAGCGCGACGGCGGCGCGTGCCTCGGCCACGGCGTGGCGGAAGGTCGGGTCGCCCAACCGCGGGCGGGGCGGCGCGAGCGGCCCGTGGATCGTGAGCGGCGCCGAGCGGCCGGCGTCGAGGTCGGCCATGACGTCATCGACGGTGAGCGTGCTTCCCATGGGGCGCCTCCTGGGCGAGCGCAGGTTCGACACAGTGGGTTTCGTTGTGCAACTGACTCCACCATACGCCGCCGTCCGGTACGTTGCAAGTTGCAACTCACCAGCATTGCCCGCCCGACTCGACGATCGAGGACCGCATGGGACGCGTGGACTTCTCCGAGATGCCGTGCTCGGTCGCGCGCACGCTGGAGGCGATCGGGGACCGCTGGTCCCTGCTGATCGTCCGTGACGCGTTCTACGGCCTGCGGCGCTTCGACGAGTTCACGGCCGACCTCGGCATCGCCCGCAACGTGCTGGCCGACCGCCTCGGCAAGCTCGTCGA
>CAZDIF010000265.1:0-4214 GCA_964505365.1 uncultured Actinomycetota bacterium | reverse complement strand
GCGACCGTCACCATCGGCAGCCGGACCCAGCGCGTCCTGCTGGCGGCGCTGGTCCATGCGCGGGGTCGGACGGTGCCCGTGGATCGCCTCGTCTCGCTGGTCTGGGGCGACGACGCGCCGGCGAAGGCGCACAACTCCCTGAAGAGCCACCTGTCCCGCCTGCGCCGCACGCTGGCCACCGACGCCGTCGTGGCGCGTCCCCCCGGGTACGCCCTCGTCCTCGACCCCGGCCGGCTCGACGTGCACCGGTTCGAGCAGGGCGTGCAGCGGGCCCGGACGGTCGACCAGCTCGACGACGTGCTCTCGCTCTGGCGTGGCCCGCCATACGGTGAGCTCGCGGACCACGAGCACTTCACCGGGGAGGTGGCCCGCCTCCGTGAACTCTTGTTTCACGGTCGCCGTCGACGTGCGGAGCTGCTCGCCGGCGCGGGGCGCCACGACGAGGCGGTGGCCGAGCTGGAGGCCCTGGCCGCGGAGGACCCGCTCCGCGAGCCCGTCTGGGTCGCGCTGCTGGCGGCGCTGCACGCGGCCGGTCGGCAGGCCGACGCCACCGCGGCCGCCAGGCGGTACCGCGAGCTCGTCCGGGATGTCGGCCTCGAACCGTCCGAGCGGTTCGTGCAGGCGGAGCGGCAGGTGTTCGCCAGCACGCCTTCGGCTGGCGACGTCCCAGCGCTGGCCCCGCCCCTGCCGCCGCGACTGTCGACGGTGGTCGGTCGCGACGACGAGCTGACCCGGCTGCGTGACCTGCTCCGGGAACGTCGGGTCGTCACGCTGGTCGGTCCCGGCGGCGTCGGCAAGACCACCCTGGCGCTCGAGGCGGCCCGCGCCCTGCAGCCGTCACTGCCCGACGGCGCCTGGCTGGCCACCCTGGCGGACGTCGACCGGTCCGACTCGGTCGTCCCCGCCGTGGTCCGCGCCGTCGGGGCCCCGGCGACCGAACCGCTCGACCGGTCGCTGCGCGACTACCTCAAGGGGCGCACCGGCCTACTGGTACTGGACAACGCCGAGCACGTGCACGCCGAGGTGTGCGCGCTGGTCCGGCAGGTTGCCGTGGCGGCCCCGGAGCTCCGCGTGCTCGTCACGAGCCGACAGCCCCTCGGGGTGCCGGGCGAGGTCGTGGTCGGCGTGGACCCGCTCACGCACGACGCCGCCCTCGCGCTGTTCCGTGACCGGGCGGCGGACGCCGGCGTCACCGTGGCCGAGGACCAGCTGGCGCTGGCCGCCACGGTGTGCGAGCAGCTGGACCGCCTGCCGCTCGCGCTGGAGATGGCAGCGGCCCGGCTCCGTGGGCTCGGACTCGCCGACCTGGCCGGCCGGCTGGACGAACGCCTGCGCCTGCTGTCGTCCGGGGGCCCGGGTCGCCACGAGACACTGGGCGAGGTCGTGGCGTGGTCCTACGACCTGCTGGAGGAGCCGGCCCAGCACCTGCTCGACGAGCTGTCGGTGTTCACCGGTTCCTTCGACCTCGACGCGGCCGAGGCGGTGTGCCAGGGCAGCGACGTGGCACGAGGCCTGGCCGACCTCGTCGACCGCTCCCTCGTGGTGGCCGACGTCGAGGGCGGTCGTGCGCGATACCACCTGCTGGACACCGTGCGGTCGTTCGCACAGGAACGGCTCGCCGAGCGTGGCGCCCTCCCGGGCACCGAGCACCGGTTCGTGCAGCACCACGTCGGCGTGGCGGAACGGATCGGCGCCGGCCTGGCGGGGCCCGACGAGGCGGCGTGGGCCGACGACCTCGCGTGGCGGACGCCCAACCTCGAAGGAGCACACGCCCGGGCCCTCGCCACCGGCGACGTGGACGCCGCCGTGCGGATCGCGGCCTCCATGTACGTGGTCGTCTACCAGCGGCTCCGTGCCGACATCGGGGCGTGGGCCGAGGCCACCCTGGCTGCCGCGCGGAAGGCGGACCATCCCGACACACCAGCGGTGGCGGCCGTTGCGGCTGTCAACCGCCTGAACCGTGGGGATGCAGACGGCGCGGCCGCCCTGTTGGCCGACCTGCCCGACGACCCGGTCGCGCGGCACGCCCACGAGGTCCTCGGCGACCTGCACGTCTACCGCGGCGACCTGGACGCGAGCGTCGAGCACTTCCGACGCGCCGACGCGCTGGCGCGTGATGCCGGCGACCACTTCACGTCGCTGTTCGCCCGCATCAGCGCGGCCATCACGCTCGGCTACGCGGCACGTGTGGAGGAAGCGCAGGTTCTGCTCGGGGCCGCGCGCGCGGAAGCTGCCGCGGATGGCATCCCCCTCATGGCGGCATGGTGTGACTACGCCGAGGGGGAGCTGCTGGCCGAGGTCGACCCCGCGCGTGCCCTGTCCCTCGTGGACCGTGCGGTCGCCGAGGCCGACGCGGCGGACTGGCGCATGCTGGCGGGCGTCGGACGGCTCACGGCCAGCTCCCTGAGGGCACGGACGGCCGACCCGGACGATGCCGTCCCCGGGTTCGTGCGACTGATCCGGCACTGGGACCGGCTCGGGGACGCCACCCACCAGTGGACGACGCTGCGGAACCTCGTCGAGTTGCTGACACGGATCGGTGCGGACGAACCCGCGGCACGCCTGTTGGGTGCCGTCGACGGTGCCCCCACCCCGACGTACGGGCCCGAACGGGACCGGCTCCACCACGCCGCCGCGCGACTGCAGGACCGCCTGGGCGGGCGTGTCGACGAACTGATGCGCGAGGGCCGGGGCCTGGACCTGTCGGGCGCCGTCACCCTGGCACTGCGTGCGCTGGCCGACTGATGGTGCGGCCTGGCGCCCCCGCCATCGTCTGGCATCCTGTTCGGAGTCCCTTTCCTGGACATCGGTCGTGTGCGAGACTCCTCGTCTCGACATCGGCGTGCCCGTTCACCGTCGGTCGGTGGTCCCGGTGGCAGGTCCATCGAGGCGGATCTGGAGGCATCGTGGTTGCGTGGACGCGGTGGCGGCGCGGTGGCGGGTCGTCGGTCACCAGCATGGCCGCGCCGGGTCCTGGCACGACCGTTTCCGGTGGACGGTTCGAGGAGTTGGTGTCCGCGGAGCGGGTCCTGGTCGTTGCGCGGTGGGTCGGCGTCGTGTTCGGGCTGGTCGAGGTCGCGACGTATGGGGCACTGCCGTACCCGGCTGGGGCCCGCGAGTTGGCTCTCGGACTGGTCGGTGTCCTGGCGATCACGAACGTGGCGGCAAGCGTGGCGGTCCGGCGGGTGGCGACCGTTCGTGGGGCCGGCGGGCTCGCGGCCGCAACGCTGGCGGTGGACACCCTCGTGGTCGCCGGGCTGGTGTGGTCCTACGCGTTCGACGGCAGCTCGGTGCACTTCCTGCTGTTCTTCGTCCTCCCCGCAGAGGCGGCCCTGAAGTTCCGGCTCTCCGGCGCCATGGCCGTGTGGGGCGTACTGACGGTGGCGTATGCGGCCCGTCAGGCGTGGGCCGCCGACCGGTACGGGTTCGACTTCAGCGCACCGTCGATCGTGTTCCGGATGGGGATGCTGTTCATCGTCTCGCTGATCGTCGGTCTGTTCGCCCGGAAGGTGTGGCGCCGGACCAACGAGCTGGCCCATGCACTGGACCGGTTGGAGCAGGAGGAACGGTGGCGGAGTGGGCTGATCGACATGCTGGCGCACGACTTCCGAGGTCCCGTCGGGAACGCGACGTCCGCGATGTTGCTGGTCGAGGACCGGTTGCCGGACACGTCTGCACCCGACGTCAGGGGGCTGGTGGAGGCCGCGGTGCGGCAGAACCGCCGCGGGCTGGCGCTGGCTGACGAGATCCTCACGTTGGCCCGTGCCCGACAGGACCGGCTGGAGCTGAATCGCGAGGTCGTCGACCTGACCCCGATGCTGGAGCGCCTGGCCGGGGACCTCGATCCGGGCCTCGCCTGGGTGACGTTCGACGTCGCGCCCGACCTTCGGCCGGTCGTGGATCCGCTTCGGCTCGAACAGATCGTGTCGAACCTGCTGTCCAACGCACGCCGCCATGGCCGGTCACCGGTGGAGTTGGCCGCACGACCCCATGGTGGCGCAGGCATCGAGGTGCGCGTGAGCGATGGAGGTGATGGCGTCCCCGACGTGTACCAGGACTCCCTCTTCACCCAGTTCGCCAGTGGCCCTCGCAGCGACTCGGTGGGCCTGGGGCTGTGGCTCGTGGCCGTGCTCGCCGAGACGCACGGTGGAGGTGCCCGGTACGAGACCGTGGACGGACGGCCGACCTTCATCGTGACCCTGCCCGGGCCGGCG
>CAZDIF010000264.1:0-4230 GCA_964505365.1 uncultured Actinomycetota bacterium | reverse complement strand
TCGGTCAGCCGTGACTGGCCCTGGGACCCGGCGGACTCGATCAGCACGTCCCCGTGGCCGAGCAGGCGCTCGGTGACGCTCTGGGTGAACAGCACGTTGTTGATGTTCTCCAGCGGGATCTCGGTGCTGTTGCGGCTGACCACGCCGTCGCGGACGATGATGCGCTCGGTGGTCAGCACGTACAGGCGGAAGCGCCACGCGACGAACCGGGGGAGCGCGTAGGCCACGGCAACCACGAGGGCGAGCCCGACGACGATCCAGTTCCACGGCGAGTCGATCGCGGTCCAGGCCATCGCCGCGATCGCGACGGCCGCGCCGAGCACCAGCGCGACGATCGCGCCGAGGAGCACACGCCAGTGCGGGTGGAACTCGCGGACGACCTCCTCGTCGTCCGTCAGCAACCGCCGGGGGTACGCCATCGCCGCCCTCCTTGCTCGGACAGGAGCCTACGCCGGGTGCCTCGCTACCGTCGGCGGCCGCCCGCGACGACAGGGACCGCAGTGTTCGGAGGCGCGCGCCCCCAGCTCGACCTCGTGCTCGGCCGTGGTGTCCACCTCGGCGAGCTGTCCGCGGTGCTCGCACGCACCTACGGCGACCGCGTGGCCGTCGACGACCCCGGCGCGACCCCCGGCCTGCACGAGGGCGGGCCCCGCACACATCGCGAGGTCGAGGACCACGTCGCCCGGCTCGCGGCGGCGCACCTCGACGCCGGCCACCTCGGCGCCCGCGTGGTCATCGCCACCGGCAACCGCATCGACGTGCTGCTGCACGTGCTGGCGCTGGCGCGGACCGGGTCCGTCGCCATCCCGGTCAACCCGCGGCTGAAGCCCCACGAGCTCGAGGCCGTCGCCGAGGCCACCGGCGCCGAACGGGCCGTCACCGACGGCCGCCCCGGTGACGAGCTGCCCGAC
Organism: uncultured Actinomycetota bacterium; assembly: GCA_964505365.1. GTDB lineage: Bacteria > Actinomycetota > Nitriliruptoria > Nitriliruptorales > Nitriliruptoraceae > CAWCLK01. The sequence goes on along the minus strand of CAZDIF010000264.1, from coordinate 3,319 downwards.
CTCGGCGACGTGCAGGCGCCCGAGCTGCCGGACCGGCTCGGACTGGTCACCACCACCGAGCTGGGGGCCTGGGTCGCCGAGCACCCGACCGGCCGGGTCGAGTCCAGTCCCGGTGGGGACCCCGACCGCGTTGCCGTGCTGCTGACCACCTCGGGGACGACCGGGGTGCCGAAGGCCGCCGCGCTGACCTCGCGGGGCATGCTGGGCAGCATCGGTCGGCTCGTCGCCGCGCCCGTCGGGTTCGACGGGCCGCTGCGCGGCGGCCGTGACCGGTTGTTCGCCGCCCTGCCGATGCCCCACGTGATGGGCCTGGTCGCCACGCTCGGGGCCCTGTGCGCCGGCATCCCGCTGGTGCGCCGCGCCCACTTCGACGCGGCCGAGGCACTCGACGTCATCGAGTCGGACCGGCCCAACATCGTGGTGGCCGTCCCCACGATGTACGCGGACCTCGAGGCCGCCGGCGCGGACGACCGGGACCTGTCCAGCGTGCAGGCGTGGATCTCCGCTGCCGACGTCATGCCGCTCGACCGGGCGCGCCGATTCCAGCACCGCGGTGCGATGGGCCGGGTCGCCGGGCGCCCCTTCGGGTCGGCCGCCTTCGTCGACATCTACGGGATGGTCGAGCTGTCCGGCGGCGCGGCCGTGCGGGTGCTGCCCCCGTCGCCCGCGGGCGCCCTGCCGGCGCCACAGATCGCCCGCGTGCTACCCGGCTTCGAGGTTCGGGCGGTCGACGAGGACGGCACGCCGCTCGGCAGCGGCCAGACGGGCGAGCTGCAGTTCCGCGGGCCCGGCGTGCTGCAGGGCTACGAGGGCCGTCCCGACGCCGGCCCCGACGACGAGGGGTGGTTGTCCACCGGTGACCACGGCCGGGTGCTCCGGCTCGGGTTCTTCCAGTTCTCGGGGCGGGCGAAGGATCGCCTGAAGGTCGGCGGCTTCTCCGTGTTCCCCGCCGAGGTCGAGACCGAGCTGCGCGAGGCCCCCGGCGTCGTCGACGTGGCCCTGGTCGGGGTGCCCGACGACCGGCTGGGCGAGCGCCCCGTCGCCCTGGTGGTGCCCGGTGACGACTTCGACGAGGAGGCATTCCTCGCCTGGGCAAAGGAGCACGTCGCCGGCTACCGCCGCCCCCGGGAGGTCGTCACGTGCGACCACCTGCCCCGCGGCAACAACGAGAAGATCGACCGGGTCGCCGCGACGGCACAGGCGGAGGAGGCACTCGCCTAACCTGCGCGGTTCCATGTCCCCGGAGCCCCACAGCCCACGAGGCCGAACGTGAAGGTCACCACGGAGGGACGCGCCTTCGCCACCCCGGGCCAGGCCGTCGACGCCGTCAGCGGTGCCACCCACCGCCCGACGCGGCCCCGCCGGCCGGCGTTCCTGCTGGTTCACGGCGCCGGCGGCGACCTCGACGACCCGGGGCTCGTGGCGCTGTGCGACGCGATCGCCGAGCATGGCCACCTCGTCGTCCGTGCCAACCTCCCCTACCGCGAGGCCGGCCGCAAGGCGCCGCCCCGGGCCGACCGGGCCGTTGCCGGCTACCGGACGCTCGTCGAATCGGTTCGCGAGCTCGCGCCACGCACGCCCTGGGTTCTCGGCGGCAAGTCCTACGGGGGCCGGGTCGCCTCGCTCGCCGTTGCCGGCGGCCTGCCCGCTGCCGGGCTGGTGTTCTACGGCTACCCGCTGCACCCGCCGGGCAAGCCGGACCAGCTCCGCGTCGACCACTGGCCGGACGTGCCGGGCCCGTGCCTGTTCCTGCAGGGCGACCGCGACACGTTCGGCAGCGTCGAGCTGTTCGAGCAGAATTTCCGTCGCCTGCCCCGGCGGGCGCGGCTGCACGTCGTGCCGGGCGGCGACCACTCCCTGAAGGTCACGGCCCGCCACGCCCCGGACCGTCGGGCGCGCACCGCCGCGGACGTGACGGGCGAGCTGGGGTCGGTGGTCGAGGCCTGGGTCCGTGACACCATCACCTGACGAGCCGTCCGGCGGCTGGCGACGCGGTGCGCTAGAACGCCCGTCGTGGAGTCTGTGACGGTGCCCGACGGGGGGTGGCCGCCGCGAGGAGGTCAGGAGGACCGATGATCCAGGAGTTCAAGGAGTTCATCAACAAGGGCAACGTTGTCGAGATGGCGGTGGCCTTCGTCATGGGCCTGGCGTTCAAGCCGGTCATCGACGCGATCGTCTACCGCGTGCTGATGCCGCTGATCGCGATGATCTTCGGCCAGCCCAACTTTGACCAGATCGGCACGTTCGCCTGCGCCGGGGAGGGCGGCACGGTCGTCACCGGCAACGGGATCGAGGTGGCCTGCGCGGGCTCGGTCGGTGCGGTCATCACCACCCTGGTGAACTTCGCCCTGATCGCCTTCGCCCTGTTCCTCGTCGTGAGGGCGTACAACGGCATGAAGCGGGCACAGGAGGAGGCCGAGGAGGCAGCGGCCGGCCCCAGCGAGGTGGAGCTGCTCACCGAGATCCGCGACCAGCTGGCGCGCCCGTGACCCTCACACCTCCCGCGCCATCGCGCGGTTGACGGCCCGGCGGGCGGCCTCGTGGGCCTGGGCCTCCAGCTCCTGTTCGAGGCTGCCCCGCGAGCCGGGCCGCACGTGCCCCTGCGCCCGGGCGGTCTCGGCCACCGCGGCCGCGACCGCCGGTGCGACCGTGCGGTCGAACGGCGACGGGATGACGTGGTCGGGTGCGAGCGCGTCGCCGACGAGGTCCGCGATCGCGGTGGCCGCGGCGATCTTCATCTCGTCGGTGACCCGCGTCGCGGCGGCGTCGAGCAGCCCCCGGAACAGCCCCGGGAAGCACAGCACGTTGTTGATCTGGTTGGGGAAGTCCGACCGGCCGGTCGCCATCACGTCGACGTGGCCGGCGGCCACGTCCGGATGGATCTCGGGCACCGGGTTGGCCAGCGCGAACACGATCCGCGGCTGGGCCATCGACTGCACCAGCTCCAGGGGCAGGGAATCCGGTCCCGACACGCCGATGAACACGTCGGCGTCGGCCAGCGCCTCGGCCTGGCCGCCCTCGAGGTTGCGGGGGTTGGCCTGCTTGGCCACCCGCCGGCGGATGGGGTCCATGCCCTGCTTGCGCTTGGGCTGGATGATCCCGTCGCGGTCCACCGGGACGATGTCCTCGATGCCGGCGGCCTGCAGCAGGTTGACGATCGCGACGCCGGCGGCGCCGATGCCCTGCACCACGACCCGCAGCGACGTGAGCTCGCGGTCGACGACGCGGGCGGCGTTGATCAGCGCGGCCAGCACGACCACGGCGGTGCCGTGCTGGTCGTCGTGGAAGACCGGGATGTCGAGGCGCTGGCGCAGCTTGC
>CAZDIF010000263.1:0-4232 GCA_964505365.1 uncultured Actinomycetota bacterium | reverse complement strand
CACGCGCCGCTCAACTCGGGCACAGCGTCGACCATCGACAGGTCTCAGCGGATCGGTCAACGCTCGAGCCGTTTCCGGCAGACCACCCCTGTCCGGACGTCAGCCTGTCCGCTCAATCTCGACCGCGAAGGCGATGAGTTGGGTGACCTGCGCGGGACTGAAGTTGTTGTCGCTGACCACGACGAGCAGCTTCCGGCCATCGGGCAGATCGGGTCCGAACGCCAGACCCTCGAGGTTGTCGGGGACGAGCCCCAGGGACGCGAAGTCGAGCAGCAGCTCCTTGTCCACCGGTTCGAAGGGCACCTTGACACCGGTGCCCTCATCAAACAGGTCGTCCACGCCGGAGATGTCGGTCGCGCCCTGGGTCCGGGCCTCGTACAGCTTCACCGTGTTGCCCTTACCGACGGAGAAGGAGCGCTCCATGGCGAGGAACGTGCCGGTGTCGTCGATCGGGAGCAGATCGACGAGTCCGTTGACGCGGAACGCGTCGGGCGGATCGGGAGTTTCGGCGACCGGGTCGACCACGTAGACGAACTCGGCGACAGGTCGGTGCCCTGCGAGCCGGTACTGGACGATGCGCGCAAGCGACTCCTGACCGACGTTGGCCGCAGGGCCGTCCTGCGCCAGCGCGCCCTCGGTCGCGGTGATCAGATACCTCTGGTTCGGCGTGACGGTGAGACTCTCGAAGGCAAGGTTCTGGCGGACTCCGAAGGTGCCGGACCCGTCGGGGAGGAACTTGTCGTCGACGGGCACGGACGCCGTCTCCTGCCCGTTGCGGTTGTATCGCCGGATGAAGGGATCGACAGGTGGGCTGGGGAGTGCGAACCCCTCCGAGGACATGAACAGCTGCCCCGCATGAGCCAGCGTGAGGCCCTCGGGGTCGACCGCTCCCGGAGCGAAGGGAGACCCCGTCTCATCCAGCAGTGTCGTCACGTCCGAGAAGGTGACGTCACCCGGATCGAGACTCCCGTCGGAAACGTCGATCGTCAGCGTGTAGTAGCGCGCGGGATCGATCTGGCTGGGGTCATCCGACAGCGAGTAGTAGACGCCACGGCGGGCATCGAAGGTGATGCCGGACAGACCCCCCACCTCGGTCCCAGAGAAGGAGAACCCGGTGGGAAACGTCACCTCGCCGAGGAATTCCATGTTCGCGACGGTGCGCTCCTCCGCTGCCGGCACGGCTCCGGAGCCGATGGCCATGGCCACCACGAGGAGGACGGCCAGCAACACGGCCGACGATGATCTCACGAGCGTGGCCACGAGAGCTCCCTCGGTCAGCAGCTGTCTTGACAGCCAGCATAGGCACCCCAAGTCGCCGCCGAACGCCGGAACCCGCTTCTACCGGGGCGGACATCCCCAGAGCGGGCTCGCGAGCCCGGTTCGCGCTGACGTCCGACGGCGAGGTCGTCACCGGCAGCCTCGAGCAGGTGACTGCGGTTGGCGCTTGCGCGAGAGCAGCGGTCGGACGACCTTCAGCTGTACCGAGGAAGACGTGTGCCTCGACGACTTGACCGTCCCTCACGGTGAGTAGGAAGCACGCATCGACCCGACGTAGCTGCGCGGCCCCTTCCGGGGCGACCGGTCCTGCAGCCCCTGCCCGCTCAGCTGCTGATCCCGTGACGCACCCGGGCGTCACGGGACGAACGTGACCTCCCCGGCGTAGTCGCCCTTGCCGCCCACCTCAATCGTGAACGTGCCAGCCGGCACCGTGACGTCGAGCACGAGGACGTCCCCGGACACGCCCGAGGTCGTGCCGACGGTGGCCCCACCGTCGTCGACCACGTGCACGGTCCAGTCGTCCAGCTTGCGCCCCGGGGACTCCGGGGTCGGCAGCGACACCGACACCGCCCCACCGGACGTGGTGAACGTATGGGTCCCGAGCCGAGTGTTGCCCGTCACCTTCCCGCTGAAGGTCCGCGTGACGGGGTCCGGAAGGTTGTCGACCTCGACCGTGACCGTGCCGGTCGAGGTGTTCCCGGCGGCGTCGGAGGCCGTCACCGTCACCGTCACGGGGCCATCGGGCCAGGACGTCGTGTCCCAGGGGACGGAGAAGACGCCGTTCGGGTTCAGCGCCCCGGTTCCGATGAACGCGGAGCCGGCCGTGACCGTGACCTCCTGTGCGGCGTCGCCGTCGGGGTCCGTGACCTGCCCGCGCACGTCGACCTGGCCGGACACGGTGGCACCGGGATCGGGGTCGAACAGGGTGACGGTCGGCGGTGTCGAGTTGTCGCCGACCTCCACCGTGTAGGCCACGGAGAGGCCGACGTTGCCGCTCGGGTCCAGCGCACGGGCCTGCAGGGTGTGTTCGCCGGCGTCGTACTGTCGTGTCTCGAAGGTCGCCGACCAGTCGAACCGGTCCCCCACCTGCTCCAGCGTCGCCACGTCGGCGAGGCCACCGTCGATGAGCAGCTCCACGCGCACGATGCCGTGGGCGTCGCTGGCGACGCCGCTGATCGGGACGGCCCCCGTGAAGGGCTGGTCCGCGAGGCTGGCCGTGTCGACGCTGACCGTCGGGGCGACCGTGTCCCCGTCCGCGACGTTGTCGACGTGGACCTCCCGCTGGCCGACGAACGTCCGGTTGCCGGCCGCGTCCTCGACCATCATGCCGATCCAGGCCGGCCCGTCGTCCAGCTGGGTGGTGTCCAGGGTCGCGGTGTACCGGTTCGCGAGCGAGGTCACCTCGGCGTCGACGCGCGTGTACCCGTTGCCCTCCAGGTCGACCCACACCATGGCGACCCCGGACCGCCAGGTGAAGCTGCCGTCGGCCGGCGGGTCCTCGGCGCGGACCTCGACGGTGAGGTCACCCGACACGACCGTGCCCGTCTCCGGCGACAGGATCTCGCCGTCGGGCAGGCCGTGGTCGAGCCGGACGTCCCGCACGACGTCCGTCCCGATCTGCTGCGCACCATCCACCACCTCCGCGGACAGCACGTAGCTGCCCTCGGGGACGTCGGCGGTGTCGAGCGTGGCCGTGAACCAGTCGTCGCCGTTGGTGAGCACCTGCTGCCGGCGGTGGTACGTGCCCGTGCTGTCCTCCAGCCCGAGCAGCACGTACTGGATGTCGTCGAGGCCGTCCGGGTCGGCGACCGTCCCGGAGACGTCAACCTGGTTGCCGTGCCAGGACGCCGCCGTGGGCGAGACGAGATCCACGGTCGGTGGTCCCGTGTCCGCCGCCAGCGCAGTCCCGGGCAGGACGAGGGTCAGTGCCGCCACCGTGGCAGCCAGTGTCCGTGCGCGCATGCCGTTGCTCCCGTGCGTCCCCGACGCCCCCGTCGCACAACCCCGTCCCCGGTCGACCGACGTGCTGGCCGGATGCCTGCAGACCCTACGCGAGGCGGTGGGGCACGTCCACCGGTAGCTCGGGCCCATGGTCTCGAACCTCCAAGGACGACCCGCCCGGCCCGTTGCACCCGTCAGGGCAGCGGGCGGTCCTGACGTCCGGACCGCAACAGCGCCCATGTCGCCGCAGGGACGACCACCAGCAGGAGCAGCGCCGCGGCCAGCGGCAGCAGCCAGCCGGGCCCGGTGGCGACCGGGGCCGGAGCGGTCACGGGACCCGGCGGGATGCCGTCGCCCAGCACCCTCAGGTCCGCCTCGGCCATGTCCGCCGGGATGGTGCGGCTGCAGGAGCTGGCCGTCAGCGGCCCGCCGTCGTGCCGGGAGGCGTACACCAGCTCGGCGCGGCCGACCTCGAACCCGTACCCGCAGGCGGACCCGCCACCATCCGGGGTGTGGATGTCGACCAGCGCGGGCACCGGCCCCTTGAACACCTCAGACACCTCCATGCGGTACCGGACCAGCGCCAGCCCCCGCTCGGGGCCCTGGGGCCACGCCCCCGGCGTCGACGACGGTGCCGATGAACACCGCATCCGCCGCGGCCATCGCCTGCTGCGGTGGCGGCGGCACGGCGCAGGAGCAGGCAGCGGCGCTGCCGGCACCGGCAATCCACGCCACGGCTACGGCGACCGCGAGCACCGTCGCCGCCCAGCCGCGATGCCTCACGCCCATGCCGCACCCCCTGACGGCTGCCATCCTACGGTTTCGCGGCGCTGCGCCGTTCGACGTTGCCGTCCGTAGAACTGAACAGCCCCACGAGGATCTCCTAGCCCCGATCTGTCCGCCCACTCGGCACGGCATTCGATTGCCTTGATTGCCGCCCGGCCCGTTCCTGACGACGTTGGCCGGGGTGAGACACTCATGCGATCTGAGCCGTTTCGGCGACCGATATCGGC
>CAZDIF010000262.1:0-4236 GCA_964505365.1 uncultured Actinomycetota bacterium | reverse complement strand
CGGCTCGGGGCGTACGACACCGAGGCGCTGCGGCGGTGGCTGTGGCTGTCCCGGGAGGTGCACGAGTGCTGGGCGCACGTCGCCAGCCTCATGCCCACCGACGCCGAGCCGCTGCTGCGCCACCGCCAGCGTGAACAGGCCCACCCGTGGCCGGACATCCAACGGCTGATGGACGAGGAGCCGGGCTACGTCGAGCAGATCGAGGCGCAGGTCCACGCCAACGGGCCGGTGACCGTGTCGGACCTCGCCGACGCCGGTGACCGCTCCGCCCACTTCTGGGGCTGGAACCCGGGCAAGAAGGCGCTGCACTGGCTCTTCCTCGCCGGACGCACGGCGGTGCACGAGCGCACGCCGGGCTTCGTCGCCGCCTACGCACCGCGCGCCACGGTCCTGCCGGCCGACGTGCTCGGGCAGCCGGACGTGCGCACCGAGGAGGCCCACGAGCGGCTGCTGCTGCGGGCCGTCCGGGCCCAGGCGGTGGGCACCGCCGAGGACCTGGCCGACCACCACCGCCTGCCGATCCGGGACGCCCGGGCGGCGATCGACCGGCTGGTGTCCCGAGGCGACCTCGTCCCGGTGGAGGTGGCCGGCTGGGACCGGACGGCGTACACGCATCCGGACCTGGCGATCCCCCGCCGTGCCGACGCCCGGGCGCTCGTCGCCCCCTTCGACCCGATCGTGTGGTTCCGGCCACGGCTGGCGCGGCTGTTCGGGTTCGACTACCGCATCGAGATCTACGTCCCGGAAGCCAAGCGGCAGTACGGCTACTACGTGTTCCCGTTCCTGCTGGGCGACCGCTTCGTCGCCCGCGTCGACCTCAAGGCCGACCGGGCCGCCGGCCGGCTGCTCGTCCGAGGTGCCTGGGCCGAGGACGGCGTGGACCCCGTCCACGTGGCGCGGCAGCTGGCGGACGAGCTGACCGCCATGGGGACGTGGCTGGGCACCTCGGACGTCGTGGTGGCCGACCGCGGGGACCTGGCGCCGACACTGTCCCGTGCGGTGACCTGACACGAACGACGGCCGCCCCGGGAGATGGGCGGCCGTCGTCGTGGGGTGGAGGGGAAGGTCAGCTGGCGTGCTGCTTCTCGTGTTCGGCGATCTGGGCACGGACGTCGTCCATGTCCAGGTCCCGGATCTGGGAGATGAGGTCCTCGACGGCGGCCTCGGGCAACGCGCCGGCCTGGGAGAAGACCATGACGCCCTCGCGGAAGGCCATCAGCGTCGGGATGCTGCGGATGCCGAACGCGCCGGCGAGCTGCTGGTGCGCGTCGGTGTCGACCTTGCCGAACACGACGTCGTCGTGCTTCTCGGACACCTTCTCGTAGATGGGGCCGAACTGCTTGCACGGCCCGCACCACTCGGCCCAGAAGTCGACGAGGACGATGTCGTTGTCCGCGACCGTGGGCTCGAAGGTGTCGATCGTGAGGTCCTGGGTTGCCACGTGGGCTCCTTCGTGGGAGGTGACGGGTGACGAGGCGGGCTCGCCGGTACCAACGGGCTTACCCCATCGTCCATTCCCCGGCCAGCCCGAGGTGTTCGTCAGGCGGTCACCGCAACGGCCCGGCGCGTCCGGACGTGCTCGGTCCAGCGGTACTGCCCCGGGTCGAACCGCCGGGTCGCCAACCGGTAGCGGAACGCCGCGCCGGGCCAGTTGTTGACGACCCGACCGTCCTCGTTCCGGTACCAGTTGTGGCAGCCGGCGGCCCAGACCGACCGCTGCAGCTGCTCCTGCACCTGCTCGTCGAAGGCCTCGGCGACCTCCGGCCGGACGTCCACGGACCAGCCGGGGCGGGCCCGCAGGTGGTCGACGGCCAGAGCGAGGTGGTGCAGCTGCCCCTCCAGCATCGCGATGATCGAGTTGTGCCCGAGGTTGGTGTTGGGCCCGTACAGCAGGAACAGGTTCGGGAACCCGGGCACGCTGATGCCGAGGTGGGCGCGGGCCCCGTCCGCCCAGGCGTCGTGCAGCCGCCGGCCATCGCGGCCGGTCAGCTCCATCGGCACGAGGAACTCGGTGGTCCGGAAGCCGGTCCCCAGGACGATCACGTCGGCCTCGACCAGCCGTCCGTCCGGGGTGATGATCCCGTCCTCGACGACCCGGCCGATGCCCGCGGTCTCCACGTGGACGTGGTCGCGGTCGAGCGCCGGGTACCAGTCGTTGGACACCAGCACCCGCTTGCACCCGATCGGGTCGTCGGGCTCGAGCACCGCCTGCAGGTCGGGATCGCGCACCTGCCGCCGGCGGTGGCGGTGGGCGACCTGCTCGACCAGCCACCCGAGGCGCGACTCCTGCGCGTTGAACGCCAGCACCCGCAGCTCGTTGGTCCAGAAGATCCACTGCCGGTGCAGCCACTGGGCGCCGGGGACCCGCGTGAACAGCGCCTGCTCGACGTCGTGGTACGGCCGGTCCCCCCGCGGGAGCACCCACGGTGCCGACCGCTGGAACACCGTCATCTGCCCGACCACGTCGACGATGCCGGGCACGACCTGGATCGCCGAGGCGCCCGTGCCGACGACGGCGACCCGACGTCCGGTGAGGTCGAGGTCGTGGTCCCACCGCGCGGAGTGGACGACCGGGCCGGCGAAGTCCTGGAGTCCGGGCAGGGCGGGCCACGCGGGGCGGCTGAGCTGGCCCACCCCGGACACCAGCACGCGAGCGACGAACACCTCGCCGTCGGTGGTCGCCACCGTCCACGCCCCCGAGGCCTCGTCCCAGTCGGCGGTGGCCACCTCGCGACCGAAGCGGCAGTGGTCGAGCACACCGTGCTCGTCCGCGACCCGCTGGAGATAGGCGAGAATCTCCTGCTGCGGGGCGTACGTGCGCGACCAGTCGTGGGGAGCGAACGAGAACGAGTACAGGTGCGACTTCACGTCGCAGGCCGCGCCGGGGTAGGTGTTGTCCCGCCACACGCCACCGACGTCGTCGGCCTTCTCCAGCACGACCACGTCGGCCACGCCGCGGGACCGCAGCGTGGCCACGGTGCCGATGCCGCTGAACCCGGCACCGACCACGAGGACGGCCAGGGGGTCCGTCGCGGAGCCGCGGCGGTCGACGGGCGGGGCAGTGAGCAGCACGGAGGCTCAGCCACCCCGGACGACGGGACGCTCGGTCACCTCACCGTCGACGATGCGGAAGGCGCGGATGTCCGGGGCGTCGCGGTCCTGCAGGGTCACGATGGCGTAGGTCGCGTCGGGGTAGGCGGCCAGGCGGATGTCGGTGTCCGAGGGGTAGGCCTGCGTGTGCGTGTGCGAGTGGTAGATGACCATCTCCCACTCGTTGTCCTCGATCTCGCGGACGGCTCGCAGCAGCTCCTTCGCGTTCATGACGTAGTACGTCATCGACCGTTCGTCGTTGGTGATCGCGAAGTGGTGGACGACGCCGTCCGCGTCGATGCCGAGCAGCCCGCACACCTCGTACGGGAAGTCCGACCAGGCGTGCTCGACGAGGACGTCCCACGTCCCCGGGTCGAGGGTCAGCGGCGTCTCGGTGGTGGCGGTGTCGGTCACGGCGTCCTCGGCGGGCCGGGAAGAACGCGTCGGTGCGGGCACCGTACTCGTCGACCGGGGTCCGGTTCGCGGCCGCGCCGCCCGTAGTCTGGCGCGCATGTCGCCCCGCCGCTCGCTGGACTCCCTCGAACGCGCCGTCGTGGCCTGCCGCGCGTGCCCGCGACTCGTCGAGTGGCGCGAGCAGGTGGCCCGCGAGAAGCGTGCGGCCCACGCTGACGAGGAGTACTGGGGCCGGCCCGTGCCGGGGTTCGGCGACCCGGAGGCGGACATCATGGTCGTCGGCCTCGCGCCCGCGGCGCACGGCGCCAACCGAACCGGCCGGATGTTCACCGGCGACCGCTCCGGCGACTGGCTGTACGCGGCCCTGCACCGTGCGGGGCTGGCAAACCAGCCCACGGCCGTGTCACGCGACGACGGCCTGCAGCTGACCGGCACGTGGGTGACCTCGCCCGTCAAGTGCGCACCCCCGGCGAACCGGCCGACCACCGACGAGCGCGACCGCTGCGCCCCGTACCTCGCCGACGAGATCCGGCTGGTCGACCCGGCCGTCTACGTCGCGCTGGGCGGGTTCGGCTGGGACGCGGTGTGCCGACACGTGGGCTGGGAGGGGCGCAAGCCGCGCTTCGGCCACGGCGCGGAGGCGGTGCTGGCCGACGGCCGGACGCTGCTCGGCAGCTACCACGTCAGCCAGCAGAACACCTTCACCGGCCGGCTGACCACGGAGATGCTCGA
>CAZDIF010000261.1:0-4236 GCA_964505365.1 uncultured Actinomycetota bacterium | reverse complement strand
GCCATGACGAGCGCCCCGGCCAGGGACGCACCCATGAGCACGGCGCCCAAGCGTCGCTTCGATCCGGCCATCGAGGTCTCTCCTTGACTTCGTTCACTGTGCCCAACGCACGAGGGCGGGCTGCGTCACGCTCAACTGAGGGGATCAGCGTGCCGACGCTCGCCTGTGGGGAGGTTCGACGCCCACCCGCGTGGTTCCTCCATGGATTTTCTGACGGTGGTTACAGTCTCGCCATGCGGCTCCCCCTGCTCGTTCTGACTGCTGTCGCGCTCGTCGGCTGTGGCCCGATCGTCAGGTTCGATCCGGGCGATCCGGCCGACTTCGTCCAACAGCCGCAGACCTCGTTCGTCGAGGATTCCTCCGGCCGGGTCCTGGCCGAGCTGCACGCCGAGCAGGACCGGCGCGACGTGGGCCTCGACGAGGTCGCTCCCGTACTCCGAGACGCGGTGGTCGCCATCGAGGACCGCCGCTTCCACGTCCACCATGGCGTGGACGGGGGCGCAATCATTCGCGCAGCACTGGCGAACGCGGAAGCGGGCGAGATCACCCAGGGTGGATCGACGATCACCCAGCAGTACGTGAAGAACACGATCACCGGCCCGGCAGTGACGATGGAGCGCAAGCTGCGCGAGGCGGTGGCCGCGTGGCAGCTCGAGGACCGCTACTCCAAGGACCAGATCCTCGAGCGCTACCTCAACACCGTCTACTTCGGCAAGGGCGCCTACGGCATCCGGGCCGCGTCGCTGCGCTTCTTCGGCATCGAGCCGGACGAGCTGGCGCTCGACCAGGCGGCCCTGCTGGCCGGCGTGATCGCCTCGCCGTCCGGGTTCGACCCCTACGAGAACCCGGACCAGGCCCGCGACCGCCGCTCCCGCGTGCTCGACGCCATGGTCCGCACCGGCGCGGTCACCGCCGAGGAGGCCGACGCCGCCCGTGACCGGCCACTGCAGCTCGAACCGATCGTCGAGCAGCGCTCCCCCGCCCCGTACGTCGTCGAGGAGGTCAAGCGGCTCGTCCGCGACGATCCCGACGGCCAGTTCTCCGCGCTGGGCCAGACGCCGGACGACCGCGTCGCCGCCCTGTTCACGGGCGGCTACCGGATCGTGACGACGCTCGACCCGGCGGTGCAGCGGGCGGCCGAGGAGGCCGTGGCCGCCGTACTGCCGGAGGAGGGCCCGGAGGCCGCCGTCGTCGTCACCGACCCGTCCACCGGCGCCATCCGCGCGATGGTCGGGGGACGGGACTTCCACGACGCCGACGACCCGACGGCCCGGTTCAACCTCGCGACCCAGGGACGCCGCCAACCCGGCAGCTCGTTCAAGCCCATCGTGCTGGCCGCCGGCCTCGAGCGCGGCGTGTCGCTCGACCGCGTGTTCCCCGGCGGCAGCTGCGTGCGCTTCGCCGAGCTGCCCGACGACTGGTCGCCGTGCAACTACGGGGGCTCCTCGTATGCGTCGATGACCCTGCGCGAGGCCACCGTCCGCAGCGTCAACACCGTCTATGCGCGGCTCGGCGTGGAGCTGGGTGCCGAGACCGTGGTGGACACCGCCCGCGCGCTCGGCCTCCCCGACGACCTCGAGACCAACCCGTCGATCGCGCTGGGCACCGAGGAGGTCTCCCCCCTGCAGATGGCCGGCGCGTACGGGGCGTTCGCGAACGCCGGCGAGTTCGTCCGTCCCCACCTCATCTCCCGGATCGAGGCAGGCGACGGCGAGGTCGTCCACCGCGCCGACACCTCGGGCGAACGCGTCATGAGCGCGGCCACCGCCTACCTCGTGACCCAGGCGCTGTCGGACGTCGTCGAGCGCGGCACCGGCGTGCGCGCCGACATCGGCCGCCCCCAGGCGGGCAAGACCGGCACGTCGCAGCGCAACGCCGACGCGTGGTTCATCGGCTACACCCCGGACCTCGTCGCGTCCGTGTGGGTCGGATTCCCCGAGAACCGCACGCCGATGCGCCCGCCCAACACGCCCGAGGTGGTCGAGGGCGGCCGCTGGCCCGCCGAGATCTGGCAGCGGCTGGCCAGCGAGGTCCTCGCCGACGTCGAACCGCGCGACTTCGAGGTCCCCGAGGTCGAACTGGTCGTCGTCGAGGTCGACACCACCCGCAACTGCCTCCCCAACCCGTACACGCCCGAGGAGCTGATCGACGACCGCGAGTACCTGCGGGGCACCGAGCCGACGGAGATCTGCCGCGAGCCGACCGGCCCGCCCGTCACCGATGTCCCCAGCGTCATCGGGCTGCCGGTGGAGGTGGCACGCCGGCTGCTGACCGACGATGGGTTCCCGGTCGAGGTCCGGCCGTTGGCCTCGCGCCGCTTCCCGCCGGGGATCGTGGAACTGCAGCGACCGGCGCCCGGCGGGACGACGGACCCGGGGACCGGCAACACCGTGATCCTGTGGGTCTCGGAATCCGTGTCGACCCGGTCGACCGTCCCGGACGTGGTCGAGGTGGCTCTTGCCGAGGCGATCAGGCTGCTCGAGGACGGGGGCTGGGTGCCGGTGGTCGAGGAACGGTGCCCGGACGGCGGCTGCACCGGTGATCACACCCGCGTGTGGGGGCAGTCGCCGGGCGCCGGCACCATCGAGCGCGACCACTCCCTGATCACGCTGTTCGTCGAGCCCGAGGGCGCCCCGGTGGCCTCCGAGACCCCCACGGAGGAGTCCACGGCGACCTCCTCGCCGTCGCCGACCGCGTCGCCGAGCGAGTCGCCGTCCCCGACGGCGTCGCCCTCACCCAGCGAGTCAGCGTCCGGCTGACCCCCGCGGGGCCCGTGGGTGGCGGCGGTAGGTGGACACCCCGGCCGCGCCCTCCACCCAGAAGCGCCACGGCTCGTCGGGCGCGTGGCGGATGCCCACCCGGGGACCCGAGCGGACCTGCTCCTCCGCGACCGTGACGTCGTCACGACCGAGCCACAGCGGCCCGCGGTCGCACAGGTCGACCCCGTCCCAGGTGCGATCGAGGCCGAGCGCGGAGGCCAGCTTCGCCGGCCCGTCGGCCAGGGCCCGGTCCGTCCGCACGGCCGGGCGCCGCTCGCGGGCGTGGTCGTGGCCCTCCAGCACGAGCCCTCCGCGCAGGAGCACGGCGGCCGCCACCTCCCCGGTCCCGCAGGTGACGTTCATGCAGTGGTGCATCCCGTACGTGAAGTACACGTACGCGTGCCCGGCGGGGCCGAACATCGTCGCGTTGGCCGGGGTGCGGCCGCGGTACGAGTGCGACGCGGGGTCGTGCTGGACGTAGCCCTCGGTCTCGACGAGCCGCACGACCGTGCGCGTGCCGTCGTCCTCCTCGCGGACCAGCAGGCACCCGAGCAGCGCCCGGGCGACGTCCAGGAACGGGCCCTGCACGTGCTGCCGGGGCAGCGGCCGCAGCCGACCGCGCCGCGCCAGGTCCACGGGCCCGGTCACGCCGACCGGACGTGGTCGACCCAGGACAGGAACCGCTCGAGGTCCCACGTGTTGGCGATCTGGTCGGCCGGCAGGCCGCCCCGCCGGGCCTGGCGGACGCCGTGGCGGTGGAAGTCCAGCTCCCGGGTCGTGTGCGCGTCGGTGGAGACCACGAACGTCACGCCGCGGGCGGCACCCTCGCGGATGACCTCCGCGGACGCGTCCAGCCGGTTGAGGTTCGAGTTGATCTCGATCGCGGTGCCGGTCTCCACCGCCGTGTCGAGGACGACGTCGAGGTCGAGGTCGATGCCCGGGCGCCTCCCCAGCTTCCGGCCGGTGAGGTGGCCGATCGCGGTGATCGCGGGGTTGCGCATGGCGGTGACGAGCCGTGCGGTCTGCTCCTTCGGGGAGCGGCGGAAGTGCGAGTGGACGGAGGCGACCAGCCAGTCGAACCCGGCCAGGAACTCGTCGTCCCAGTCGACCCCGCCCTCGGCGTCGATGTTCAGCTCGGCGCCGTGCAGCAGCCGCATGTCGGGATACTGCTCCTGCAGCTCGCGCAGCCGGCGGCGCTGGTCGAGCATGGCCGCCCGGCCGATCCCGTTGATCGTCAGCTTCTCCGCGTGGTCGGTCAGGGCGAAGTAGTTGAGCCCCCGGTCGGCGGCCGCGGCGACCATCGCCTCGATGGTGTCGCGCCCGTCGCCCGACCAGTCGGAGTGGTCGTGCAGGTCGCCGCGCAGGTCCTCGAGCTCGACCATCCGCGGGGCCTCGTCCCGTCCCTCCGGTGACGCGGCCTCGATCTCGCCGACGTCCTCGCGCCGTTCCGGGTGGATCCAGGCGAGGTCGAGCTTGC
>CAZDIF010000260.1:2254-4249 GCA_964505365.1 uncultured Actinomycetota bacterium | reverse complement strand
CCGATCGTCGGCGGCCTGTACTGCGTGCTGTTCGGCCTGATCGCCATGATCGGCCTGAGCAACCTGCAGCGGGCGGACATGAACTCGCAGCGCAACCTGCTGATCGCCGGGTTCATCCTCTTCATGGGCCTGGTCGTCCCCAACTGGGTCGGCGGCCTCCCCGACGACTGGACCCTGCTCGGCCAGGACTGGCTGACCCGGATCGTGCAGGCCGTCGGTGGCTCCGGCATCGCCGTCGCCGCCGTCTTCGGCCTGATCCTGGACAACATCATCCCCGCGACCGACGCCGAGCGCGGCATCGTCGCCGACGAGGTCGTCTCGCCCGACCAGATCCCCGGCGACGCCGGCGGCGAGATCTGACCGGACGGCATCTTCCGACGAGGCAGCCCCTCGGTTTCGGCGACATCCGCCGAAGCCGAGGGGCTCGTCCGTGCCTACCGTGGGGTGGGTCGGCACGCGGCACGCCGAGCGGACGAACGAGGAGCACGTGGGAGAGCGGACCGTCATCGCCCTGGGTGGCAACGCCATCTCGCCGGCCGGGACCGCCGGCACGGCCGCCGAGCAGACCGCCAACCTGCACCGCAGCATGAAGCAGGTGGCCGAGCTGGTCGCCGCCGGCCTCGGCGAGCTGGTGCTCACCCACGGCAACGGGCCCCAGGTCGGCAACGTGCTGATCAAGAACGACCTCGCCCGCGACGTCGTGCCCCCCGTGCCGCTCGACTGGTGCGTCGCCCAGACGCAGGCCACCATCGGGTTCACGATCGCCAGCACGCTGTCGCACGAGCTGCGCGCGCGTGGCCACCGGATCCCCGTCGTCCCCGTCGTCAGCCGCGTGCTGGTCGACCGTGACGACCCGGGCTTCGCCGAGCCCACCAAGCCGATCGGGCCCTACATCACCGACGAGGCGGAGGTCGAGCGCCGACAGGCCGAGGGCCAGCAGCTGGTGCGCCAGGGCGACCGCGGCTGGCGCCGTGTCGTCGCATCGCCCGACCCGCGCCACTGCGTGGACCGCCGTGCGGTCGAGCTGCTGCTCGGCGACGGGGCGATCGTGGTCGCCAACGGCGGCGGCGGGATCCCGGTCGTCGACGACGGCGACGTGCCGCTGCGCGGCGTCGAGGGGGTCATCGACAAGGACCTCGCCGGCGCCCTGCTGGCCGAACAGATCGGCGCCGCCCGTTTCGTCGTGCTGACCGACGTCGCCGGCGTCGCCGTCGACTTCGGCACGCCGCAGGAGCGCTGGCTGCGTGACGTCGACGTTGCCGAGCTGCGCCGCCTGCAGGCCGACGGGCAGTTCGCCGTCGGCTCCATGGGTCCCAAGGTCGAGGCGGTCTGCCGCTTCGTCGAGCACACCGGCGGCTGGGCCACGGTCGCCAGCCTCGACGACGCGGTGGCGGCGGTCCGTGGCGACGTCGGCACCCAGGTCCGGGGTGGCACATGACCCGGGCCCGTCGCACCCCGATGCCCGCGTCCGCCTCGGTCGCGGTGGCCGACCTGCTCGAGGGCCCGGCCCGGCCTGCACGGGTCCTGGCGGCCTTCCCGGCGGCCGTGTACCTCGACGTCGGCGAGGTCGTGGCGCTGGTCACCAACGACGGCATCGCCCACCCCAACGGTGTGGTCGTCGCCGCGTCGACGGCCGCCCGCCCCTTCGCCGGCGTCCGGCCGCACGCATCGGCGCAGGTCGGCGGCGGTGGCGTCTCGGTGGCGGGACTCGACGTGCGCGTGGCCCGGTGGTTCGACCCGGTGCCGCGGCTCGCACCCTGCACGGCTGCCTCCCTGCAGGGGCGGCTGGACGCGGCCGCCGACCACCTGGCCGCGGCTGGCGCCGCGCTGCCCGCCGACCTCGCGGAGCCCCTGGCCGACCTCGTCGGCGCGCTGCGTGCCGACGCGGCCGACCCCGCCCGGCACGTGCGGCGGCTGCTCGGGCGCGGCCCGGGCCTGACGCCGGCCGGCGACGACGTGCTGGCGGGCCTGCTGGCGGCGGTCGCCGTGGTCGGC
>CAZDIF010000260.1:0-2154 GCA_964505365.1 uncultured Actinomycetota bacterium | reverse complement strand
CTGGCATGTGATCCCACCTCCATCGTCGCCACACCCACGAGGACCTGATGGTCGACCACCTCGACGTCCGCCGCGGCGCCTACGCCGACTCCGTCACCCTCATGCAGGTCAGCCGCCGCGTGGCCGACGTGCCCGGCGTCGACAAGGCGCTCGTGGCCATGGGCACCGAGCTCAACCTCGACCTGCTCGCCGGCATGGGCTTCGGCGAGGCCGACGCCGGCCCCAACGACATGGTCGTCGCCGTGCGCGCCGAGGACGACGACGCCCTGCAGGCCGCGCTCGCCGAGGTCGAGGCCGCCCTGGCCGCCGGCAGCGGTGGCGACGGCCGCGGCTTCGGGGAGGGACCACCCCCACGCACCGTCCGCGACGCGGCGGCCGCGGACGGCGACCTCGCCCTGGTGTCGGTCCCTGGCGAGCACGCCTACGTCGAGGCCCTCGACGCGCTGCGGGCCGGCATGCACGTGATGGTCTTCAGCGACAACGTCCCCGTCGAGGCCGAGGTGGCGCTGAAGGCCGAGGCCGCCGACCGCGGGCTGCTCGTCATGGGACCCGACGCGGGCACCGCGATCGTGTCCGGCGTCGGCCTCGGGTTCGCCAACGTCGTCCGCCCTGGCCCCGTCGGCGTGGTCGCCGCCTCCGGCACCGGCGCCCAGCAGCTGTCGTGCCTGCTCGACGACGCCGGGGTGGGCCTGTCCCACCTGCTCGGCGTCGGGGGCCGCGACCTCTCCGAGGCCGTCGGTGCCCGGTCGACCCTCCAGGCGCTCGCCGCCCTGGACGCCGACCCCGCCACCGAGCTGATCGTCGTGCTGTCCAAGCCCCCGGCGCCGGGCGTCGCCGAGCAGGTGCGCGCCGCCGCCGAGGCCTGCGACACGCCCGTCGTCCTCGGCCTGCTCGGGCCCGACCGGGACGACCTCACCGGCATCGCCGAGACCGTCCTGGGCCAGCTCGGCCGCGACGTGCCGGACTGGCCGACGTGGGGCACGCTGCCGGAGCCCGGCGACGGCCGGCTGGTGGGGCTGTTCGCCGGCGGGACGCTGTGCGCCGAGGCACTGCTGCTGGCCGACGAGGTGCTCGACGGCGTGCACTCCAACCTCACCGGCGATCCCGCGCGTGCGCTCGGCACCGAGCTCACCGCCGACGGGCACGTCCTGATCGACCTCGGCGAGGACGAGCACACCCGCGGGCGCCCGCACCCGATGATCGACCAGCAGCTGCGGCTCGAGCGCATCGCCGCCGAGGCCGACCGCGATGACACCGCCGTCCTGCTGCTCGACGTCGTGCTGGGGCACGGTGCCCACGCTGACCCCGCCAGCGAGCTGGCACCCGCGATCGCCGACGCCAGCCGCGACGTCACCGTCGTCGTCTCGCTGTGCGGCACCGCCAGTGATCCGCAGGACCGCGACGCACAGGCGCGGGTCCTGGCCGACGCGGGCGCCGGCGTGTTCGCGTCGAACGCCGCCGCCGTCCGTGCTGCCCTCGCCGCGACCGGCGCCACCGCGAGGAAGGTGTCCCCGTGACCACGACCACCGACCACGTCGCCGACCTGCTGGCCGGCCCGCCCCGCGTCGTCACCGCCGGGGTGGAGCTGTTCGAGTCGACCCTGCGGGCCCAGGGCGTCGACGTCGTCCCGGTCGACTGGCGCCCGCCCGTCGACGGCCTGGCCGACGAGCTCGCCCGCGTCGCCGCCGACCCGCGGACCCAGGACGCCAACGCGACCGCACTGGCCCGCGCCACCGCCGCCGAGCCCCACTGGGTCGGCGTGCGCACGGCACGGGAGGCCGTCGGCATCGAGACCGGCCAGTTCCTGCACGCCGGCCCGCCGATCACCTGGGAGCGCGCGTCCGGCCCGATGCGCGGCGCCCTGATCGGCGCGATGCTGTACGAGGGGATGGCCGACACGCCCGAGGAGGCCGAGCAGCTCGGCGCGTCCGGGACCATCGAGCTGGCCCCGTGCCACAGCGCCGGCGCGGTCGGGCCGATGGCCGGCGTGGTCAGCCCGTCCATGCCGATGTACCGGGTGGACAACCCGGTGTTCGGCAACCACGCGTGGTGCACCCTCAACGAGGGCCTCGGCAAGGTGCTGCGCTACGGCGCCTACGCCCCGGAGGTCATCGAGCGGCTGCGCTGGATGCAGGACGTGCTCGGCCCGGCGCT
>CAZDIF010000259.1:0-4250 GCA_964505365.1 uncultured Actinomycetota bacterium | reverse complement strand
CGCCGCGGGCGTCGGCGATCAGCTCGGCCGTGCGCAGCGCCGTGCCGGACGGGGCATCGGCCTTGCGGTCGTGGTGCAGCTCGATCACCTCGACGTGCGGGAGGTGGCGGGCAGCCTCGGCCGCGAACTGCATGAGCAACACCGCGCCGATCGCGAAGTTGGGGGCGAGGAAGGCGTTGGCCGCCGACTGGCCGGCCCGGGCGCGCAGGTCCTCGAGGGCCGACGCCGTCACCCCGGTGGTGCCGACCACGGCGTGGAGGTCGTGGTCCAGCAGCCAGCGGACGTTGTCGACCACCGCGTCCGGATGGGTGAAGTCCACCGCGACCTGGGCACCGGCGTCGACGAGGGCGTCGAGCGTGTCCGCGACCTCGACATCCGCCTGCACGCCGGCGACCTCGGCGACGGGGCGCCCCGCGGCACCGGGGTCGACGGCCGCCACCAGCTCACAGTCGTCGGCGCCGTCGACCGCGCGGCACACCTCCGCGCCCATGCGACCACCCGCTCCGATCACGCCAACCCGGATCACCTCGTGCTCCTCGTCCTGGTGCGCCGGACGCTACCGGGCGACCGGCTCAGCCGAGCAGCCCCGAGAACCGGTCCTGGTGGTCGTCGACCGGACCGACGACGGCGACGGACCGCGGCGCCGCGAACAGCTCGGCCACCGCGACGACGTCGTCGTGCGTGACCGCATCGATGCGGGCGACGGAGGTGCCGACGTCGACGAGCTCGCGATCGCAGACCGCCAGCTGGCCGAGCCGCATCATCCGGGACCCGGGGTCCTCGAGCGCCAGCACCAGCCCGCCGCTCATCGCCGACCGCGTGCGCGCCACCTCGTCGGCGGTCACGGTGTCCGGGAACCGCTGCAGCTCCTCGGCGAGGACGGCGCCGGCCTCGTCCAGGCGTGCCGGGGACGTGCCCAGGTAGGCGCCGAGGAAGCCGGAGTCGGTGAACGGGGACACGAAGCTGAAGGTGGTGTAGGCCAGGCCCAGCTCCTCGCGGATCCGCTGGAACAGGCGGGAGGACATGCCACCACCGAGGACCGTGCTGGCCACGCGTAGCGCGGTGCGGCGCTCGTCGTGCAGGTCGAGCCCCGCACCGGCGACGGCCAGGTGCACCTGCTCCGTGGGCCGTCGGCGCACGTGGGTCGCGCCGGCGACCACCTCGTCGGGACGCTTGCGCGGGACCCGGCCGCTGCCCGGGCGTCCCAGGTCCCCGATCCGGTCGTCGACCAGCCGCACCACCTCGTCGTGGTCCACGCTGCCCACCGCGACGACGACGAGGTCCTCCGGCCGGTAGCGGTCGCGGAACCAGCCGTCGATGGTGTCGCGGTCCAGCGCCGCGACCGAGGCTGCGGTGCCGAGCGTCTCGCGGCCCAGCGGATGGGCGGGCATCGCGAGCTCGGAGAGGTCGCTGAGCACGAGGTCGTCGGGCGTGTCGAGGTGGATCGAGATCTCCTCGAGCACGACGGCCCGCTCGGCCTCGACGTCGACCGGGGCGTTGGTCGCGTCCCGGACCATGTCGCCGAGCACGTCCATGGCCACCGGCAGGTCGCGGTCGAGCACGCGGGCCCAGAAGCAGGTCGCCTCCCGCGACGTGAAGGCGTTGGACTCCCCGCCGACGCCGTCGAGGGCCTCGGCGATGTCGCGTGCGCTGCGCCGGCTCGTGCCCTTGAACAGCAGGTGCTCGAGGAAGTGGGAGCAGCCCCACGTGCCGTCGCCCTCGTCTCGCGACCCGACCCGGAACCACAGTCCCAGCGCCGCCGAGCGCATCGAGGGCATCGACTCGGTGACGACGCGCACGCCGGCGTCGGTGATCGTGTCGCGGTACTCCACGGGGCCTCCTCGCACGACGACGCGGCACCCGGGGGTGCCCGGGTGCCGCGTCGTGCGATCAACGGGTCACTCGCGCTCGCGGACGCGGCTGCGGGTGCGCTTGCGCTCCCGGCCACCGCGGTCGCGGCTGCGCTCCTCGCCGTCGCCCGAAGAGGGCGCCCGGTCATCGCCCGAAGAGGGCGCCCGGTCTGCGTCGCCCGAGGCGGGCGCCCGGTCTGCCTCGCCCGAGGAGCCGCGCGAGTCGGCCTTCTCGGCCTTCTCGGCCTTGTCGCCGACGTACTCGAGCTTGAACTTGCGACCGCCGTCGAGGACCTGCAGGACCTCGACGAGCACCGTGTCGCCGACGTTGACCGCCTCCTCGGCGTGGTCGAGGCGACGGCCCACCATCTTGGACAGCTCCGAGATGTGCAGGAGGCCGTCCGTGCCCGGCGTCAGCGACACGAAGGCACCGAAGTCGACCGTCTTGACGACGGTGGCGTTGAAGCGCTCGCCCGCCTCCGGCAGCACCGGGTTGGCGATGGCGTTGATGCGCGACACCGCGTCCTCGGCGACGGCCTTGTCGTTGGCGTAGATCTTGACGACGCCCTGGCCGCCCTCCTCGTCCACGTCGATCTGGGCGCCGGTGACCTCCACCAGCTCCTTGATGATCTTGCCGCGGGGACCGATGACGTCACCGATCTTGTCCTGCGGGATGCGGACGATCTCGACGCGCGGCGCGGTCGGGGCGACCTCGTCGCGCGGCTCGGCGATGGCGTCGGCCATCACGTCGAGGATCTGGAACCGGGCATCGCGGGCCTGCAGCAGCGCGTCCGCGAGGACGTCCGAGGGGATCCCGGTCAGCTTGGTGTCCAGCTGCAGGGCGGTGACGAACTCGCGGGTGCCGGCGACCTTGAAGTCCATGTCGCCGTAGAAGTCCTCCACGCCCTGAATGTCGGTCAGGGTGGTGTAGGTGCCGTTCTCGTAGATCAGCCCCATGGCGATGCCGGCCACCGGTGCGTGGATCGGCACGCCGCCGTCCATCAGCGCCAGGGTCGAGCCGCAGACCGACCCCATCGAGGTCGACCCGTTCGAGGACAGCACGTCGGAGACGATCCGCATGGCGTACGGCCACCGGTCGACGTCCGGCAGGACGGGCTTGAGTGCGCGCTCGGCCAGCAGGCCGTGTCCGATCTCGCGCCGCTTCGGCGAGCCGACGCGGCCGGCCTCACCGGTCGAGTACGGCGGCATGTTGTAGTGGTGCAGGTACAACTTCTGCTCGACCGGGTCGAGCGAGTCGATGCGCTGGCCCTCGCGGGTCGTGCCGAGGGCGAGCACGGACAGCACCTGTGTCTCGCCGCGCTGGAACAGGCCGCTGCCGTGGGTGTGCGGCAGCACGCCGACCTCGGCCGACAGCTCGCGGATGTCGGTGGCCGACCGACCGTCGATGCGAACGCCCCGCTCGGTCATCAGCTGGCGGACGACCTTCTTCTCGACGGAGCGGAAGGCTCCCGACGCCTGCTTCTTCAGGTCCTCGAGATCGGCGTCCTCGCCCTGCTCGGCGAGGAAGGCCTCGACCACGTCGGCCTTGATCTCCTGCAGGCGGTCGTCCTTGGCCTCCTTCGAGGCGCCGGCGTCGCCGTAGACCTCGCCGACACGGTCGCTGGCCAGGGCCAGGACACGGTCGTAGACCTCGTCGGTGTAGTCGTGGAACAGCTGGAACTCGCCGACCTGCCGGACGCCGACGCGGTCGACGAAGTCCTGCTGGGCCTCGCACAGCTGGCGGAGGATGGGCTTGACCGACTGGATCGCCTCGCCGATGAGCTCCTCGGTCGGCTTCGGCGCGCCCATGTCGATCTTCACGATGGCGTCGTCGGTGGCCTCGGCCTCGATCATCAGGATCGCGACCTCGTCGCCGTCGACCCGACCCGCGATGACCATCTGGAAGACGACCTCCTCCTCCAGCTCCTCGAAGCTGGGGAAGGCGATCCAGTCGCCGTCGCGGTTCAGGCCGTAGCGGACGGCTGCGACCGGGCCGTGGAAGGGCAGCCCGGAGAGCATCGTCGAGACCGACGACGCGTTCATCGCGATGACGTCGTAGGGGTCGAACTGCGCGGTCTGCAGGATCGTGTTGACGATCTGGACCTCGTTGCGCAGGCCTTCGACGAACGTCGGACGCAGCGGCCGGTCCGTCAGCCGGCAGGTGAGGATCGCACCCTCGCCGGGGCGGCCCTCACGGGCGAAGAACGAGCCGGGGATGCGCCCGGCCGCGTACATCCGCTCCTCGACCTCGATGGTCAGGGGGAAGAAGGGCAGGAAGTCCTTGGTCGGACCCGCCGTGGTGGTGGTGAGGACCTTGGTCTCGCCCAGGGAGGCGACGACGGAGCCGCCGGCCTGCTGGGCCAGCTTGCCGGCCTCGAAGGTGATGGTCTTGCCGTCGAT
>CAZDIF010000258.1:0-4265 GCA_964505365.1 uncultured Actinomycetota bacterium | reverse complement strand
CGATGAGCTCCACCGCGGGGCGGAGGGGGGCGGGGGTGCCATCGATGACACGGCGGGTGACGGGGTGCACGAGGACGAGCGTAGGCGCGGGCCGGACGCCCGCCGGTCGCTCGTTCGCCCGTTGGAGGAGGCGTTGCTACGCTGCCGCGGCCCGCGAGGCTCGCCTCGCATGCGCCTGGAGGCATCGCCTAGTCTGGTCTATGGCGCGGGATTGCTAATCCCGTTGGGTCGGTTCGGCCCTCGAGGGTTCGAATCCCTCTGCCTCCGCCACAACCGCATCAGCATCACCCTGCGCTGGTAGCTCAGTCCGGATAGAGCACGTGACTACGGATCACGCGGTCGGGGGTTCGAATCCCTCCCAGCGCGCACGACAGGAACCGCCTCCTACTGGTCTGTAGGGGCGGTTTTCTGCTGTTCCGGGGTTTCGCCAGGTTGCTGCGGAGCGGAGTCGTGCGAGCGACCCCCGATCGCCCACGCCCTGTCACGTGTGCAACCCGCCCACGTCGACGGACCAGCCGCACACGTGCCGACACCCGATTGGCGGAACCTACGGCCAGCTAGAACAGGTCGAAGTACTCGGCCTGTTCCCAGTCGGTGACCGCCTGCAGGTAGCGGTTGACCTCGGCGCGCTTCATCGTGAGCAGGAGGTCGACGAACTGCTTGCCGAATGCCTCGCGGTACAGGTCGTCGGCCTCGAGCGCGTCGAGGGCGTCCATGAGTGTGGCGGGCAGTCGCGGCGCCTCGGTGGCGTAGGGCTCGTCGAGGGGTGGCCCGGGATCCAGCTGTCGGGCCACCCCGTCGAGGCCCGCAATGACCTGCGAGCCCATGTACAGGTAGGGGTTGGCGGCCGGCTCGCCTATGCGGTTCTCGATGCGTGTGCCCGGATCGCCGGGAAGGCCGACCACGCGAAGCATCGTGCCCTTGTTGTCCAGTCCCCAGCCAATCCGGTCGGGTGCCAGCGAGAACGGGCGGTAGCGCTTGTAGCCGTTCACGGTCGGCGTGCTGAAGACGGCACCCCCCGGGGCGTGCGCCAGCAGTCCACCCAGGACGTGGCGTCCCAGGTCGGACAGCACGCGGTCGGTGTCCATGAAGGCATTGGAGCCGTCGCGGTCCTGCCACGACTGGTGCAGGTGCCAGCCGCTCGAGAACGTGTTCGGCACCGCCGGGCGGCACATGAACGTCGCGTGCAGCCCGTGGCGTCGGCAGACCTGGCGGACGGCGCTGCGGAACAGCACCATCGCGTCCGCGGCCTCCAGCCCGGCCATCGGCGCGAAGGTCACCTCCACCTGTCCGGGCCCGAGTTCCAGCTCGATGGACCGGATCGGCAGTCCCAGGGCGGCCGTGGTGCGGTGCAGCAGCTGCACGACCTCGTCGATCTGGTCCAGCCGGTCCTCGGATATGAGCTGGTAGCCGTGGGCGAGCATGGCCACCGACGGTGGCGTCCCGGGCCAGGTCGCCTCCGTCGGGGTGAGGTGCGGGTCGGCCAGCCGGAAGACGTGGAACTCGACCTCCAGCCCCACGACCTGCCGGTAGCCGTGCTCGGCCAGCTGGTCCAACGCCCGTCGGTGGCATGCCCGGGTGTCGAAGGGCGCCGCGATGCCGTCCGGGAAGTACAGGTCGCAGAGGACCCATGCGGTGTTGGGCGCCCACGGCAGGACGCGGAAGGTCGTCGGGTCCGGGACGAGGACGAGGTCCGCGACCCCGGTGAGCTGGTCGACGCCGATGCCGGCGCCGGGTTCGAACACCGGCACCACGGTGCGGCAGGAGGTGTCCTTCAGCAGCAGGGTGGATGGGACCGTGTAGCCCCCGCGGCAGGCGTGCTCGTAGGTGTCGACGGTCAGGGTCTTCGACCGCAGGATCCCGTGGGGGTCCACGAAGGACACGCGCACCAGTTCGATGCCGCGTTCCTCCATGACGCGTTGGGTGCGCTCGTGTGCGACATGGTCGTCGTCGGTCCACAGGCCGTGCCGGGCCACGAACCCCGCCCGGCCGACGGTGCCGTCGTCATGCATGGGCGGACTCCTCCCGGGCCCACGGCGAGGCCGCTCGGCGCGCTCGTTCGCGTTCGCGCCAGTGGTGTTCCCAGCCGTCCGTCGGGGTGATGGTGTCGACCGGGACGGCCTGCTCGCCGGGCTGCTGACCGGGCAGGGCCTTGCCGGCCTCGTGGTCGTCGATGCCCCGCAGCAGCATCCGCCGATAGGCCGTGACGGCACGGTCGGACTGGCCGAGGTGCTCGCGGGTGCGGTCCTGGATCGCACCGATGCTCTCCACCGCCCACTGGTCGTGGACGTTGATGTCCAGGCCCATGCCCGTGTAGGTCAGCGTGTTCTGCTCGTGAGCGTCGAAGCCCCAGTCGTCGTGCCGGCCGTGGATCGGCCGGTAGTCGGGCAGGGTGACCCCGGCCAGCCGCTGTTCCCGCAGGCGGTCGCGGTCGACGGGATCTGCGTAGTCGTACAGGATCATGTACCAGTAGTGGGTCACGTCGTCGATCGGTACGTGCCACTGCACCATCGCCTTGGTGTTGCCGAACGGGATCACGAAGGCGTTGGGGAACGCGAGGTTGGTGACCCGCACGTGGGTGTGCTGGTCGTCGAGCTCACGGGTCGCGTACACCCGCAGCCCGAAGTCGGTGGTCTCGACCCCGATCGTCGGGCGCACGTTCTCGCCCACCAGTTCGGACAGGGCCCGATCGGTGCCTTCGACAGCCTCGCGGAACTGCTGGCCGTACTCCTCGCGCGGGTCCTCCTGCAGGAACCGGTGGAGGAACGACACGTGGCTGGGGTCGATGCCGCCCTCGAGCCCCTGCAGCCAGTTGCACGACCACAGCCCCTTGAACGCGAAGGTGTGGTCCCGCGGTGCCACGAACGCGTCCCACTCGGGCAGGGGCGGCGGATCGCCGCCACCGAGCCAGCCGAACACGATCCCGTTGCGCTCCACGGTCGGGTAGCTCGGGTGCCGGATCTTCTCGCGGAAGGTGCTGGTCTCGGGTTCCGCCGGCTGCTCGAGGCAGTTGCCCTGTCGGTCGTACAGCCAGCCGTGGTACAGGCACCGCAGGCCGCCGCCCTCGAGCCGTCCGAAGGACAGGTCGACGCCACGGTGGGAGCACCAGCGGCCAACCAGCCCATACCCGCCGTCGGGGTCGCGCCACAGGACGAGGTCCTCACCGAGCAGCCGGACGGCCTTGGCCGGCCGCTCAGCCGGCAGCTCGTCGACCAGCGCCACCGGCTGCCAGTACGAGCGCAGCAGCTGCCCGCACGGCGTGCCGGCGCCGGTACGGGTGACGCGGGTGTTGTCCTGGGCTGACAGCATGGGATTCTCCTCTACGTGAGCAGGTCGTCGAAGGCCGCCTCGGCGGCGGCGTGGTCGCGCTCGAACCAGCTGTCGAACACCTCGCGTGCCCGCGAGGCCGGCCAGTCGTCCGGCAGCAGCTCCACCGGCAGGTGCGGATCGTCACGCACCAGCACCCGCCACTCCGTGACGAGGTGCACGGCCCGGGCCAGCGGGTCGGTGGTCGTCGACGGCGTGTCGCGGTCCCAGCGTTCGAGGAACACGCGATACCCGTCGGCGATCCCGTCGAGGTCCCACGTCTCGGCCACCAGCGCCTCGGCGTCCGTCGGCTCGATGGCCTGGCCGGCGAACGCGTGCACGTGGCCGGCCAAATCGTCGAGCGCCATGTCCACCCGGCCCGGGGCGACCCAGAACCCGTTGCGGGCAGGTCCGAAGCCGGCCCAGGACAGCCGTTGGCGCAGGCGGTTGCGATCGCCACGGCGCTCCTCCGGCAGGGAGAACGCCAGCAGCGTCCACGTGCCGTCCCACCCGGTGCGGACCACGGGGGAGTGGTGCAGCCGCTGAGCACCGTCGGCCAGCAGGTGCCGCATCGCCGCCGTGGGGCGGTGGTGCGCCTCGCGGCCGTGCTGCTCCCGCGCCAACAGCCCACGATCACCGGCCCGTGCCAGCGCAGCACGGATCGCGGCGTCCCCGGCGCCGCAGCGCGACAGGGCGGCAAGGAAGGTCCGAGTGGGCACCGCCACGTCCCGCGTCGCGTCAGGCGACGGGTCCCGCCCCTGCAGGTGGTTGCCGAGCAGGGTGACCAGCAGCACCCGAGTCGACGGCGCCGTGATGCGGGCGGAGCCCGCTGCTGCCCGCACGTTGGTACCCACATCCACTCCCGGTCGGGAAGCGGACATTAGATCTTTGGGGGACGATCGTCAAACGAACGCAGAACGTCCTCGACGGCGCCTGCCTCCCCCACTCACGTCGACGTA
>CAZDIF010000257.1:0-4270 GCA_964505365.1 uncultured Actinomycetota bacterium | reverse complement strand
GCCACGGCCGCGAGCATGAGTACGGCCACGAGGCCGAGCAGCACGGCCACGCTGGGCGCGAGCGCGTCCGGGGCGGCCGTGATCCCGCCGCCGCCGGGTGGTCCCTGCCAGGCGATCCGGACGATCTCGGTGAGCGCCCCGCCACCGGTCACGCGCATGCGCCACGTGACCTCGCCGAGCGGAACGAGCGTCGCCCAGATCCCGCCGCCGAGCAGGCTGCCGAGCAGCGGCAGGGCCACGGTCGCCGCGGCCTCACTGCTCCGGGCAAACGCCGCGGCCAGCGTCGCCCCCGCGCCGCCCAGCGCGGCGGCGAGCACCACAGCCAGCACCAGCCAGCCAGGCTGGGCCGGTGGGTCCTCCAACGCGACCGCCAGGGCCGGGAACATCAGGGCCACGCCCCCGACCAGCAGCACCACCCCGGGTGCGAGCGTGCCGGCAAGGATCGCCGCCGGCGCGGCGCCGGACACCCGCCAGCGTTCGAGCAGGTGCCCCTCCCGGCGTTGGACCAGTGCGGTGACTGAGCGCAGCACAAGCGCGGCGCTGGTGAACACGGCCAACACTGTCGACGCGCCCGCGGCGGCCACCGGCCCGGGCAGCTGGTCCGCGGGTGGTGGGTTGGTTACGAGCCAGCCGGCCGCGGCCAGGGGGATGACGACCACGTTGAACAGGGCGACGCGGTCGCGGGTCAGCATGCGTAGCTCGGCCAGGGCCAGGGCGGTGGCGACCGTCATCGTCGGGGCTCCTCCGTCGTGGTGGACGTGTGGCGGACCTGGTGGAAGACCTCGGCCAGCGACGGTCTGCCGGACTCGTGTTCGTCGCCGAGCAGCTCGGTGCGGCTGCCCTCGACCTGCACACGACCCTGGTGGAGGATCGCCAGGTGGTCGGCCAGGGCCTCGGCCTCCTCGAGGTGGTGGGTGGTCAGCACGACTGTGGTGCCCATCCGCAGGAGCCCGCGCAGCAGCTCCCAGGTGTCGGCGCGGGACTCGGGGTCGAGCCCGGCGGTGGGTTCGTCGAGGAACAGCAGCTGCGGGTCGGCGGACAGGGCGATCGCGAGGTCGAGTCGGCGACGCTCGCCACCGGACAGCGCCGCGATGCGCATGTCGCGACGGTGGGTGAGGTCGACCCGGTCGAGCTGGGCGTCGGCGGGCCGGTGGACCAGTTGCCCGTCGCCGGCGACCCGGTGCCACAGTTGCAGGAACTCGCGCGGGGTCAGCTGGTCGGGCAGTGCAGATTCCTGGAAGACCACGCCGACGTGTGCGGCGAGGGTGCGGCGGTCACTGTGCGGGTCCCGGCCGAGCACCCGGACCCGCCCCCCGTCGCCGCGACGCCGCCCCTCGAGCACCTCCATGGTCGTGGTCTTGCCCGCCCCGTTGGTGCCGAGCACGGCCAGCAGCTCGCCCTGCCGGGCCCGCAGGTCGATCCCGCGGACGGCCTCGAAGTCGCCGTAGCGACAACGCAGCCCCTCGACCTCGATGGCGAGGTCGGCGCGGGGGCCGGACGCGTGCGCGGCATCGGTCGAGCCGTCGGTGCGGGCATCGTGCGGTGCCGTGGGCTGGGTGGGTCGTGGTGTGTGCATGGGGCCACCGTGGCCGCCCGACCGGCCCGGCGGTAGTGGGTGGCGTCACGGACCGGCGTGCGCCTGTCACGGGATCTCGTGACAGACATCACACGACGCGCGGACGGTCACTGCGGCATCATGCAGGCATGCGCCCCGTCGCCCCGTCCCCCGACCCGGACCAGCGGTCCGGGCCGGCTGCGACGGGCAACGCCCCGGCCACGACGTTGGACCCTGCGCGCCTGCGCGACCTGAGCTGGTGGAGCACCGTGGGGGTCGCCTGGGGGATCGGCGCTGCCCTGCTGGTCGCGATCGTGATCACCGAGCGGGACCCGCTGGTGGCAGTCGTCGCCAGCCTCGGGACCGCGACCGCGACGGTCGCCGCGGCCCGGCTGCTGGCCCTGCGCCTGCCCGGCCGGGACGATGGCACCGGGCCCATCGATCAGGTGCCGTGGCTCGTGGCGGCAGCGGTCGGCGGGGCGATCGCGGCCCTTGCCGCCGCCCAGTGGGCTGGCACCGTGATGGGGGCCGTGGTCCCCGGCGTGGCCACCGCCGCCGTGGCCGTGCAGGTCCCGGCCCGGCGCCGCAGCACCGTTCTCGGGGCGGGTGCGGTCACGACCGTCGTGGTGGTCCAGGTCGCACGGCGAATCGCCGCCGGGCAGGTCGACGCGACGGATCTGGCCAACCAGGTGCTGCTGGTCATCGCGGTGGCCGGCGGGCTGGTGGTGGCCCGGTGGTTCTGGCAGCTGATCCACCACCTGGAACGGACCCGACGCCTGGAGGCCGAGCTGGCCGTCGCCGACGAGCGCCTGCGGTTTGCCGCCGACCTGCACGACGTGCAGGGCCACCACCTGCAGGTCATCGCCCTGCAGAGCGAGCTGGCCACCCGGCTTGCCCCTACCGACCCGGACGCTGCGGCGACCCAGATGCGTGAGGTCCACGAGCACGCCCGCACCGCCCTGGCCGAGACCCGCGACGTGGTGCAGGGCTACCGCCGGACCCCGCTCGGCGACGAGCTCGCCAACGCCACCCGGGTGCTCGAGGCCGCCGGGATCGACGGTCGCCTCGAACACGGCACCACCACCGACGCGGCGGAGGTGGCCGAGCCCGGCCGGCAGCTGCTCGGGTTGGTCGTTCGCGAGGCGACCACCAACATCCTGCGGCACAGCAACGCGCGGCGGGCCCGACTGGCACTCGACGTCGACGGCCACGACGCCCACCTGCAGGTCCACAACGACGGCGCCGACGACGGACCAGACCACACTCCGGGAACGGGCATGACCGGTCTGGCCGACCGGCTCGCCGACGCCGGCGGCCAGCTGCACTGGGACCGTGCGGACGGCTGGTTCACCGTGACGGCCCGCGTCCCGACGAACGCCGACGGGGCAGCATGATCCGGCTGCTGCTCGCCGACGACGAGGACATGATCCGCGGGGCGCTGGCCTCGCTGCTGGACCTCGAGGACGACCTGCAGGTCGTCGCACAGGCCGGCACGACGACCGCGGCGGTCGACCTGGCTCGCGAGCACCGCCCCGACATCGCCGTGCTCGACCTCGAGATGCCCCCGGCCGACGGGCTGCGCGCTGCCGAGTCCATCATCGCCGAGCTGCCGACCCAGGTGGTGCTGGTCACCCGGCACGCACGGCCGGGCGTGTTGCGTCGTGCCCTGGCCACCGGCGTGGTCGGGTTCGTGCCCAAGACCACCGCCGCCGGCGAGCTCGCCGACATCCTGCGACGCGTGGCCGACGGCCACCGCTACGTGGACCCCGACATCGCCGCCTCGGCCCTGACCGAGGCCGACTGCCCCCTGACCGCTCGGGAGCTGGAGGTCCTGCGCGCCGCACGGACGGGCGAGTCGGTGCGGGTGATCGCCGCGCAGGTGCACCTGGCCGAGGGCACCGTCCGCAACTACCTCTCCTCAGCCATGACCAAGCTCGACGCCCCCAGCCGGCACGCCGCCGCCTACCGCGCCTGGGAAGAAGGCTGGATCTGATCTGATCGGCCACACCGTCACGGGTACTGAAACCGTCACCCTGCATGGGCGAGCGGTCCGCTGTCAGCATCGCAGTGGTTGTGGGCGCCGATTGGAGAGATGGGTCGCGTGCATGGTCGCCGTGAGGCCAGCCGCGTGTGCGAGTAGGGTGGTTGTGAGCAGCGCGGGGTGAGGATGGGTCATGGACGCGGCTGCGACGTTGTCGACGGGCCGTGACGCCTACGAGCGCCAGTCGTGGGCAGACGCATACGAGCTGCTCGCTCGGGCCGACCGGGAAACAGAACTTGGAGCCGACGATCTCCATCGACTCGGGATGGCCGCGATGCTGGCTGGCCGCGACGACGAGATGGTGCAGGCCTGGGAGCGAGCACATCACGCGCTGATCGGCGAGGGGCGTGCGGCTGAGGCGGTGCGCGTGGCGTTCTGGCTCGGTATGACACTCCACCTGTACGGCCGGCATGCCCGGGGTGGGGGCTGGTTGGAACGCGCCAGGCAGGTGCTGGACGACCAGGAGCTGGACGTTGTGGAGCGGGCCTATCTGCTGGTCCCGGTTGCCCGCCAGCAGGTGGAGTCCGATCCTGAGCAGGCCCTGCGCGTGTTTCGCGAGGCGACCGGCATAGCGGACGAGCACCAGGACCCCGATGGCCGTGCGCTGGGTGAGTCCGGGCAGGGTCTCGCGCTCGTCGAGCTCGGTCGTGTTTCCGAGGGCGTGGCGAAGCTCG
>CAZDIF010000256.1:0-4301 GCA_964505365.1 uncultured Actinomycetota bacterium | reverse complement strand
CCCACCTGGGCGATGCCGCCGGGCGCCTGCGGGTGCTCGGCCGCGACCAGCCACTCGCGCCGATCGCGCTGGGTGTCCTGCTCTACAGCACGGGCCCGGTGTTCGTGCAGGCGTCGGCCGTGTCCGGACCAATCTTCTCGTTCTGGCGGCTGTGGATGGGCGTCGTCGTCTTCGGGCTCGCCGTGGCCGCCCAGCGAGTGCGGGGGAGTGGTCGCATCGGGCCCGGCGCATGGCGGTGGCCGCTGATGGCCGGGGTGGCCTTCGGGGCCCACCAGCTCTCGCTGTTCACGGCGGTCAAGCTCACCACGGTCGCCGACGTGACCCTGATCACGGCCACCTCACCGGTCGTCACCGGCCTGCTCGCGATCCCCGTCTTCGCCGAACGTCCGGGCCCGCGGTTCCGCCTGTGGGCGGCCGTGGCGATGGTGGGGTCCGCCATCGTGGTGGCGGCCGGCGCCACGGGCCCGACGGGAAATCCGCTCGGCATGGGCCTTGCGCTGCTCAACGTGGTGCTGTTCGCCGTGTTCTTCCTGATCTCCAAGGCCAGCCGAGACCACCTCGGCACGCTCCCGTTCCTCGGGGGCACGCTGACGGTGGCGGCGGTGCTGGTGTCCGGCTACGTGGCCGTCGCCGGGGAACCGGTCGGGTCGGCCGGCAACACCGACCTGCTCTACGCAGCCATCGTCGCGGCCGGCCCCGGATTCTTCGGCCACGTCGTCATGACCTGGCCCCTGCAGTGGGTCCCCGCGAACGTCCCGCCCGTGATGCGGCTGGCGATGCCGGTGCTGGCGGCGACGTGGGCGTGGATCTTCCTCGGCGAGACGATCGGCTGGTTGCACGTCGTCGGTGGCGCGATCGTGATGGCCGGGGTCGCCGCAGCGGTGCTGTCGCGCGACGGACGCGAACTGCGGGCCGCGGAGCAGCGGGCGGCGGGCGTCGGCTCAGAGTCCAGCCGGCCGTCGCGCACTCCGGACAACGCCCGCTGACGGTCATGTGATCGTCAAGGCAGGCCGCCCCACAGGGGGTCGTGCAGGGGAGGCTGCAGCTCGTCGGCCGGTTCGTCGGGGCGATGTTCGACGAGGTCGTCCTCGTCCGGGCCGGGCAGGGCGTCGCGGACGGACTCGAGCGCCTGGTCAGTCTCGTCCGCCTGTCGGCCATCCCGAGGGGATGCCATGGGGCCTCCTGTGCTGACGGCCCCAGTGTGCCAGTTGGGTCGTGGTCGGGGGCAGGTCCGCGGACAGCGGCATGGAGCGGGGTCGCGGTCTACGGTCGTGCACTCACGACCGGAGGGCATCCCATGGATGAGGCGCGGCGAAGCGTGTCGTCCGGCCCACCGTGGCCGTGGCGGCTGCTGCTCGGGTTCGTCGTCAGCGCCCTCCGACACCTGTTCGGGTGGCGCATCCGTGCTCGCCGCCCCGACACGGCCCCGTCGCCCGAGACGCCCTTGGTGGTCGTGTTCAACCACACCTCGAACATCGACCCCTTCCTCGTTGCCCACCTCGTGTGGAAGGGGCTGGGCCACTGGTGCCAGCCACTCACCAAGGCCGAGCTGTTCGACGTCCCCGTGCTGGGCCTGCTGGCTCGCGGTGCCGGGGCGATCCCCGTCCATCGCGGCGACGACGCCAAGCGGGAGGCCGCCTACGCGGACGCGGTCGCGTGCCTTCGCGAGGGCGGGACGATCCTCCTCGCCCCGGAGGGCACGGTCACCCACGACGGGTCGCTGCTACCCATGCGCCACGGGGCGGCACGACTGGCGCTCGAGGCCGGCGCGGAGGTGCTCGTCGTCACCCACTTCGGAGCCCAGCGGGCCTTCTCCCCGGTCCGGACGTGGCCCGAGCGGGACGTCCTGGTGACCATGGCCGTCGACGTGCTGTCGCCATGGGCCGACGAGGACGCCGCCGGGCTGACCGGCCGCATCGCGGCCACGATGCTCGACCGCAGCGAGCAGCTGCGCGACGCCTACCCGGTACAGGACGCCGACGCACCGTGGTGGCCGCCGTACTCGCGGCCGGCATCGCCGTCAGAGACCGCGCGAGACAACCTCGAGCGCTACCGCGACAGCATGGCCGAGGCGATCGCCAACGCCCGCGAACGCATGTCGCGCTTCGCGGAGGACCACGAGGTCGAGCAGCGGCTCGCCCACGCACGCGAGCAGGTGGAGCGTGCACGGGAGCAGATGGAACGGGCCCGCGAGCAGTTGGCCCACGCCCGCGAGCAGTTCGACCACACGCGCGAACAGGCCCGTGACCGCCTCGATCACCTCAGCGCCGAGATGCGCGAGCGTGCCGAGCACGCCGGCTGGCTCACCCCGCGGGACGAGGAGCTCGAGGTCCTCCGTTACGCCGCGTTCACCACGGACCCTGCGGGCGGCAACCCCGCCGGGGTCGTGCTGGCCGAGGAACTTCCCGACAACGCCACGATGCAGGCGATCGCCCGGGACGTGGGCTACTCCGAGACCGCCTTCGTCGCCCCACGCCCCGACGGCTCGGGCCACGACGTCCGGTACTGGAGCCCCGAGCGCGAGGTGACCTTCTGCGGCCACGCGACCATCGGCGCGGGCGTCGCGATGGCGGAGCGGGACCCCACCCTCGCGGGCATCACCCTGCACACGCGGAGCGAGATCGTGCGGATGGAGACGGACACCTCCGGGGGCGTCTCGTCGGCGCGCTTCAGCTCACCGCCGGCCCGCCACCGGGCCGTCGAGGACGCGGTGCTGGACACGGCACTGGCGGCCTTCGGGTGGGACCGGTCGGTCCTCGCCGACGACGTCCCCGCCGTGGTCGCCCACGCCGGTGCGGACCACCTCGTCCTGCCGCTGGCCGACCGGTCCACGCTGGCCGCCATGGACTACGACTACGAGGACCTGCGCGAGCTCATGCTGCGCGAGGGCTGGACCACGGTGGCGGTCATCCACCGCGAGTCGGCCGACCTGATCCACGCCCGCAACCCGTTCCCGGTCGGCGGGGTGGTCGAGGACCCGGCGACTGGCGCGGCGGCCGCGGCCGTCGGCGGGCTGCTGCGGGACCTCGACCTGCTTCCGGCGGACGGGCGCTTCACCATCCGGCAGGGCGAGGACCTCGGCCGCCCGAGCGTGCTGGAGGTCGACGCCCTGGTCGACGCACCCCGCGTGGCCGTCGGCGGCCCGGCCGTGCCGATCCGCTGACGACCGGGCGTCGGGCCCGTCACGCGTCCCCGGCGGGATCCGTTGCTCGGGCACGGTGCATGATGGTCGCCACGACATCGTCCTTCGCGTCGGCATAGTGCTGCACGGTCGGCCAGTCGCGTGCCGCCAGTTCCCGCTTGGTGTCCGCGTACAGGCGGCGATCCGCCGCGTCCCGACGGAGGTGGTCACGGAAGCACAGCATCCGCTCGACCTCGGGGCAGTCCCGCCCGAAGACGTGCAGGTTCACGTCGCCGTCGTGACGACGCTTCAGCACGCGGTGCTCGTACCAGTCGGGCTCGCGGATCGCCAGCGTGTAGCCGGCGGAGGTGAGCGCCGGCACGTAGGCGGGCTCGTCCGCCGAGTCGGCCACCACCAGGACGATGTCGACGATGGGCTTGGCGGGAAGGTCCGGCACCGAGGTCGAGCCGACGTGGTGCAGCTCCACGACCGCGTCGCCCAGGGCGCCGCGGATCCGTTCGGCCTCGCGCTCGTACCGCGCCGGCCACGCCGGATCGGGCTCGACGAGCACGACCGGACGACGCTCGACCTCGCCGATCGTCGCCTGCTCGATCCGCCGCATGATCGCGTCGTCGTCCATCCAGCACCTCCGAGCTCGAACCCTACGAGGGGGGCGTCGTGGCCGTCACCAGCCGGGGTTGCCCGCGCAGGCGACAACCCGCGCCAGGACGAAGTCGCTCGGCCGGTGGTCGGCCGGTTCGACATCCTCGCTGTAGTGGACGACCCGCAGGCCCGCGAACGCCTCGAGCAGCTCGCCCGGCTCCAGCCGGAACTCGGGGCTGGACGGCCCGGCGACGTCCGGCCGGTCGGTGCGCAGGTGGTGTTCGACGAGGATCCAGCCGTTCGGGGCCAGCGCGGCGGCAAGCCGCGGCCACAGCGGCCGGTTGCGGTACCGCATCACCGTGATCAGGTCGTAGGCGTCGTCGGGGAGCGGGTCGTCGTCGAGGTCGGCGGCCACCCACCGGATGTCGAGTCCACGCCGGGAGGCCTCGTCGCGGCCGCGTGCCAGGGCCACCTCGGAGATGTCCACGGCGGTCACGTCGAAGCCGGCCTCGGCGAGGTGGAGGGCGTTGCGTCCGGTGCCGGTGGCGACGTCGAGGGCACGGCCGACGGGAATCCG
>CAZDIF010000255.1:0-4309 GCA_964505365.1 uncultured Actinomycetota bacterium | reverse complement strand
CGTGATCTCGCGACTGCGGTGCCCGCCCCATGGCGTCGGCGGCCCGGAGCGCACGAACGACCTTGGACTGGAAAGACGCCGCCATCTGCACACGGTTGATCGTCCCCTCGGACGTCGCGTCCCTGCGCGTCATCAGGGTCACGGCGGCCGCCGCAGCCAGTGACGTGATCGAGGACATCGAACGGCTGGACTCGCTGCGCCTCGCCGTGGACGAGTTGGCCGTCGCGCTCATCGAGGCTGCCCGCACCGGCAGCTCGTTCGAACTCGAGGTCCGCTGTCGGAGCGACGAGGTCCGGGTGACCGGCCGGACGGACGGCAACGGGATCGCACCCCAGCTCTCCGACGTCGGGGCGACCCTCGTCGCCTCGGGCACGACCCGCTACGACCTGCTGGAGGACGGTGACGGGATCGCCTTCCATGCGACCTTCACGACGCGATCCACTGGCTGATCCGACGCGATCGCCGGGAGTCCCTCGTCAGGCCGATCTGGCCTGGTCCTCCAGGATCTGCGTCGTCCGGCCCATGGCGCCGGACACGCAGCAGCGCAGGCTGACGCCGTCGTTCGCCATGCGCGTCAGCACCACCCGGAGGTGGTGCAGCGCACGGCTGTCCAGGAACGACACCGCCGACAGGTCCAGCAGTGCCCGCGTGCCGGTCGGGATCGACAGCAGTGTCTGGGTCACCTCGTCCACCGTGTCCGCGTCGAGGGGTCCCTGCACGGCCACGACGACGCCGCCATCGACCTCGGTCATGTGCGTCGCGAAGGGGGCTTCCTCCAGGCGTGGCATGGCTGGCTCCTGTCGATCGCTGCACCGACGATCGTGCGTGGCGTCGACCGCCGCCTCGTGGCCGGGAGGTGGACGACATGGTCCACCTGGGCTGGCAAGGTGTGTCGGGGCGGCGTCGGTCCCGATCGGACGGACAGTCCGATCGAGACGCGAGATCGCCACAGTGGGGAATGTTCTGAGGAGGAAGGCCAACCATGCCCAACGGTCGCGTGAAGTGGTTCGACCCGGGGCGAGGCACCGGGGTCGTCGAACACAATGGTCGCGAGTACGCCGTCGACGCAGACGCGATTGCGGGTGACGCACGCACGACCGGGCTGCCCGTCCACTTCGACATCGAACGCGGTCCGGACGGCGACATCGCCCGCAACGTGGTGGCCCGGCGTGGCTCGCGGACCCAGAAGGCGACCGGCCGCGTGGGCGACCTCGTCGGGGCCCACCATCCGTCCGAGAAGGGCCAGGACGAGGGCGACGACCTCCGCCGCCAGCGCCGCGACTACGGCACCCAGCCTCGCCGACTCGTGGAGGACTGGGTCACCTTCCTCGCGCACCGCGAGATCGACGAGGCGGTGCTGCTGTACGCGCCGGACGCCCGGATCCAGGCCGGGGAGCAGCGCGTCTCGGGTGGGTCCGACATCCGCCGCTGGTTGGAGCGGTCGGTCCTGAACGGCGCGCGGGAGGCCCGCGCCGAGGTGGAGGGCGACGGCGAGGACGCCTTCACCGTACGGTGGCGAACCGTGCCCGGGGACGACCGCGTGGCGCTGGAGAGCGTCCTGCAGGTGGAGGACGGCGCCATCGTCCACCAGGAGACGCGCGAGACGGACCAGGCCTAGCCGACCGTGGAGGCACGAATGGAACCGGACGAGGTCCGCACGGCCATCACCGACGGGACCATCAGCCAGGAGACGCAGGACCTGGCCCGAGAACGCATCGCCGCGCTGGAGCGCTACGTCCCGCGCGGCTTCCTCTTCGCCGAGGTCCAGTTCGCGCAGCGGCCGAACCAGTCGCCGTCCTACGTCGGGCACGCCCAGCTGGACGTGCAGGGCACGATGGTCCAGGCGCGTGCGCGGACCAGCACCGAACGGGAGTGCGTCGACCGCCTGGAGGAGCAGCTCGCCCAGTCCCTGCGGCGCCTGCGCGACCGCATCGTCTCCCGGCGCCTGGAGCCGGAGGTGACGGCGGAGGGCGAGTGGCGGCACGGCGCGCTGCCGACCCCGCGGCCCGACCACTACCCCCGGCCCGAGGAGGAGCGCGACATCGTCGAACGCGTCACCCACACACGCGGGCCAGCCACCGTCGAGGAGGCCGCCTTCGACCTCGACCTCCTCGAGGACGACTTCCTCCTCTACGTCGACGACGGCACCGGGACCGACGCCGTGGTCCGTCGACGCGACGACGGGGTCACGCTGGGCGTCTCCGCGGTGGCGACCGACCCGTCACCCGGCGACGACGGGCCCTACGACGTCGTCGTCGAGCCCGGACCGCCGCGCCTGACCGTGGACGAGGCGATCGAACGACTGCGCGTCGGTGACGAGCCCCACGTGTTCTTCGAGGACGTGGACAGCGGACGCGGTGCGATCGCCTACTGGCGCTACGACGGCCACTACGGGATCGTGCGACCGCGAGGGACGGGCGCGTAGGGCGGCCCAGTCCGTGAGTCGACCGGTCACGGTCGTTCGACCGCGCCACGAGGTTTGCCGCCTTCACGTTCGGGGAATCCCCCTGATCCCGGACGAGGAGGACGCTGTGAGTGCGCCGACCATCCAGGCTACGAGCGCGGATCGAACCCGCCTGCTCGAAGCGGTCGTGGACGAGCTGAAGCACGAGCACGAGCGCCTCGACCACGAGATCGCGTCCCTGGACCGCGAGGACGTCGACCTGTCCCCGATGGACCTGGTCGACCATGCCAGCGCCGTCGTCCGGGCTCGGGACCGCGATCAACGTCGTGCGACGGTGCAGCGCCGGCTGGAGGAGGTCACCGAGGCCCTCCACCGCGCGGACGCCGGCGCCCTCGGGGCCTGCGAGAGCTGCGGTCAGGAGATCGACGGCGAGCGACTGCTCGCGCTGCCGACGACGCGGATCTGCCGCCGGGACGCCGGCGTGGTGCCCGCTTCGTGACCGACCGAACGTGCGTCAGGTCGGCCTGATCAGCCCGCAGTAGCCGTCGCAGTCGTCGGGGTCGTAGTCCCGGGCTCGGTCGGCGATCTCGCGCAGGTGCTGGCGGACCTGCCGCAGCTCGCGGAGGCGCTGCTCGACCTCGGCCAGGCGCTGCTGCACGAGCGTCGCCACGTGCCCGCACGGTGGCTGGCCGTCGTCGCGGATGAGCAGGACGTCGCGGATCTGCGCCAGGGTCAGCCCGGCCGCCTGGGCGTCCCGGATGAACGTCAGCCGGTCCGCGGCGTCCGCCTCGTAGTCGCGGTAGCCGCCCGCGGTCCGCTCCGGCTCCGGGAGCAGTCCACGGCGCTCGTAGAAGCGCACGGTCTTCGCCGTGACGCCCGCACGGGCCGCGAGCTCACCGATCAGCACCCTTGACCTTCCACCGTGGTGGAAGCCTTACCGTATCCCGTGTCCCCGAAGAAGGCCGGCCATGACCACCGTGACGCTGCAGTACTTCGACGGTTGCCCGCACTGGCAGGTCGCGGACGAGCGGCTGCGCGCGCTCGCCGACGAGCTCGACGTCGAGATGGAGCACGAGGTCATCGACACGGTCGAGACCGCCGAGCAGCGCGGGTTCCGTGGCTCCCCGACCATCCTGGTCGACGGGATCGACGTGTTCAGCACCGGCGACGAACCCGTCGGACTGTCCTGTCGCCGGTACGAGACCCCGGACGGACCGGCCGGCTCGCCCACGCTCGACCAGCTGCGATCGGCCCTGCGATGAGTCGCCCGGGTGGCGGTGCCTCGCCGACGCTCGACGACCTGCTCGCCACATGGGACGGCCGACGCAGCCGGGTGCTCGGCGACGCCCGGGGTCCGTTCCTCCATGCGGTCCTCGACCGGATCGCCGACGGGGTCCCGGCCACGGCGGCGGACATCGCCGAGGCGACCGGGTGCGACGCCGACACGGTCGCCCGCCAGGTGGAGGCCGCCGTGGCCGCCGGGTGCGAGATCCGTGACGGTGCGGTGGTCGGGGCGGCGTTGACCCTGACGCCCACGGACCACGAGTTCACCGTGCGCGGCAACACCCTCCACACCTGGTGCGGGTTCGATGCCCTGTTCCTCCCGCTGCTGCTCGACGAACGCGCGCACGTCCGATCGACCTGCCCGGTCACCGGCCAGCCGATCACCCTGGCCGTGGCCCCCGACGGCACCGTCCACGACGTGGCGCCGCCCACGACCCAGGTCGCGATCACGGGGCCGGCAGGCGCCTGCGCCACGGCCGGGCCCGACAGCGACCTGTGCAACCAGATGCCCTTCCTCGCCTCGCCCGAGGCCGGCCGTGCCTGGGCCGCCGACCACGCCGACGTCGCGGTCGTGGACCTCGCCACCGCGATGACGGTCGCTGCCGCCTACGCGGGCACGCG
>CAZDIF010000254.1:0-4342 GCA_964505365.1 uncultured Actinomycetota bacterium | reverse complement strand
CCCCGCCCATGTCCTCGAACGCGTCGTAGCGCACGACGGCGACCCGGGAGACCCCATCGCGCACGAGCTCGCGGAGGGTCTCGGTGTTGCCGTTGACGACCGCCAGGTCCCCGCGCATGCGCTCCAGCTCGGCGCCCTGGCGGCGGACGGCAGCCAGCAGGTCCTCGCGGGGCCCGTCGCCGAGCGCCGCGGTCTGGTCCCGTCGCAGGCGCGAGAGCTTCACGGCCAGCACGGCCACGGAGACGACGAGCCCCAGGGTCACGACCAGGGAGACGACCACGAGGATGGCGACGAGGTCCACGGTCATGCGCCGCCCTTCCGTTGAGGATTCCGAGGTCCGGGGCAGCCTATCGACACGGGCGTGGTCCACCCCGCCGGGTCGAACGGGTCGGTGTCCGCCGTGCGCGCTGGTCAGGCCAATCGCCGCCAGAGTGGTCTGCGCTCCCTAGACTCCGCTTCCGACCGAGCCGGAACCCGGGAGGGACACTGTCGTGCCCAGACACGTGCGAGCGCTGTGGCTCGCGGTCTGTACCGCCATCCTGCTGTCGACGCTGATCGGTCCCGCGTTCGCTGCCGAGTCGACCCTGGCTCAGGCCGACATCGACACGGGGCTCACCGGGACGCTGCGTGACGGCGAGGGCGAGCCGGTACCGGACGTGGCCATCACGGTGACCGACGCCGACGGCAACGAGGTCGGCTCGGCCGTCACGGACGCCCAGGGTGTCTGGTCGATCCAGATCAACGAGGCCGGCACCTACACCGTGACGCTGGTCGAGGAGACCCTCCCCGAGGGCGTGACCCTGCGGGACCCCGACCGCAACCCCCTCGAGGTCGACGTCATTCCGGGACGGGTGCGCCCGGCCCTGTTCGCACTCGGCGAGGGCGCGGCCACCCGCGGGCAGACCGCCGCGCTGTTCCGGGCCCTCGCGAACGGCCTGAAGTTCGGCCTCATCATCGCCATGACCGCCGTCGGCCTGTCGCTGATCTTCGGGACCACCGGGCTGATCAACTTCGCGCACGGCGAGCTCGTCGCCAGCGGGGCGCTTCTGGCCTGGTACCTCAACGTGCAGTCGGTCCGTTGGCACCTGCTCCTGGCCGGAGCGGTCGCCGTCGCCGCGATCGCGGCGTTCGGCGGCGCGCTCGAACGCGGCCTGTTCCGACCACTGCGGCGGCGACGCGTCGGGCTGTTCCAGCTGTTGATCGTCTCGATCGGCCTGTCGATCCTGGTGCGGTTCATCCTCCTGCTGTTCTTCGGGGGGTCGCTGCGCACCTACCGCAACTATGTCGGCCAGCAGGCCGTGCAGATGGGCCCGGTGTCGCTGACGCCCCGGGACATGATCATCATGGCGCTCTCGGTGCTGATCCTCGTCGCCGTCGGCCTGATGCTGCAGGGCACCCGCATCGGCAAGGCGATGCGCGCCGTGGCCGACAACCGCGACCTCGCGGAGTCGTCCGGCATCGACGTCAACCGGGTCATCCTCGTCGTGTGGATCCTCGGCGCCGGGCTCGCTGCACTCGGCGGGATCCTGTTCGGGTCGGCCGTCGCGGCCGACTACTTCATGGGGTTCCGGCTGCTGCTGCTGATGTTCGCGGGCGTCATCCTCGGCGGGCTGGGGACGGCCTACGGCGCCATGGTCGGCAGCCTCGTCATCGGCCTGGTCACCGAGCTGTCCGTCCTGTGGTTTCCGGCCGAACTGAAGTTCATGTGGGCCCTGATCGTGCTGATCATCGTGCTGCTGATCCGTCCCCAGGGGATCCTGGGCCATCGCGAGCGCGTCGGCTGAGAGGGAGACGACCGTGGACCTGACCGCCATCCTCGGCAGCGGCCTGCGGGCCGCCTTCGGTCCGACCGCGGCGGCCTATGCGCTGCTCGCCATCGGCCTGAACATGCACTACGGCTTCACCGGCCTGCTCAACTTCGGGCAGGTCGGGTTCATGCTCGTCGGTGCATACGGTGTCGGCATCACCGTCGCGACCCTGGGGTGGTCACTCTGGCTGGGTGTCCTGTTCGGTCTGGTGGCGGCGGTGATCCTGGCGCTCATCCTGGGTGTGCCGACCCTGCGGCTGCGCTCCGACTACTTCGCGATCACCACCATCGCCGTGGCCGAGGTGCTGCGCCTCATCGTGCGCTCCGGACCGGCCGAGCCGGTCACCG
The DNA here is from genome assembly GCA_964505365.1 of uncultured Actinomycetota bacterium. Taxonomy (GTDB): domain Bacteria; phylum Actinomycetota; class Nitriliruptoria; order Nitriliruptorales; family Nitriliruptoraceae; genus CAWCLK01. The sequence goes on along the minus strand of CAZDIF010000254.1, from coordinate 2,187 downwards.
GCGGCCCGTTCGGGCTGCAGTCGATCGCCGGGGACTTCTACGCCCTCAACCCCATCCCCGTCGGCAGCTACGGCATCGGGGAGCTCACCTACACGCACGGCCAGCTCTGGGTCCTGCTGGTGACCTGGGCGCTTGCCCTGCTGGCGTCCCTGCTGCTGATCATGCTGATGCGCAGCCCGTGGGGCCGTATCATCAAGGCCATCCGCGAGGACGAGGACGCTGCCCGCGCACTCGGCAAGAACGTGTTCTCGATGAAGCTGCAGAGCCTGATGATCGGCGGTGTGTTCGGTGCGCTCGGCGGGTCGATGTTCGCCATCTCCGGCGCCACGGTCAACGCCGACACGTACTTCCCGCAGGTCACGTTCTTCGCCTACACGATCCTGATCATCGGCGGGGCGGCGTCACGCTTCGGCCCGCTGCTCGGGTCGGTGCTCTTCTGGTTCCTGTTCAGCAGCATCAACGGCGCCCTGCGGCAGGCCGCCAGCCTCGACCTGCTGCCCCGCTTCATGCAGGGTGGCGGGGCCACGGGCGCCGTGGCCCTCTCCGTCGTCGGCCTGATCCTCATGCTGCTGATGATCTTCCGACCAGAGGGACTGCTTGGCAACCGCCGGGAGATGATGCTCAGTGCCTGATGTCCCCACCCGTGCCGCAGCGCTTGCCGACGTCCCCGCCGAACCAGGGGCCGCCAAGCCCGACCCGATCCTCATCGTCGACAACGTCCGCAAGGCCTTCGGTGGGCTGGTCGCGGTCGACGTCAAGCACCTCGAGTTCCAGCGGGGCGTCATCACCGCGCTGATCGGTCCGAACGGCGCCGGAAAGACCACCTTCTTCAACCTCATGACGGGGTTCGACCACCCCGACAGCGGCACGTGGTCGTTCGACGGCCGCAACCTCTCCCGCGTCTCGTCCCACCGGGTGGCCACCAGCGGCATGGTCCGGACGTTCCAGTTGACCAAGGCCCTGACCCGGCTGACGGTCATGGAGAACATGAAGTTGGGTGCAGCCGACCAGATCGGCGAGCGCTTCCTGCCGTCGTTGCTGCCGTTCCAGTGGCGGCCCCAGGAGACGGCGATCGAGGAGCGCGCCGACGAACTGTTGGCGCGGTTCACGCTGGACCACATGCGGGACGAGTATGCGGGCACGCTGTCCGGCGGCCAGCGCAAGCTGCTGGAGATGGCGCGCTCACTGATGCTCGAGCCCCAGCTGGTGATGCTGGACGAGCCGATGGCCGGCGTGAACCCCGCGCTGACCCAGTCGCTGCTGGCGCACGTCAAGCGGTTGCCGGACGACGGGATGACGGTCGTGTTCGTCGAGCACGACATGGACGTCGTCATGGACATCTCTGACTGGGTGGTCGTGATGGCCCAGGGCCAGATCATCGCCGAGGGACCGCCCGCCGCAGTTGCCAAGAACCCGGCGGTCATCGACGCCTACCTCGGTGCGCACCACGAGGACAAGAGCGCCTACGGCGAGGGCCCGGTGGCCATCGATCACGACCTGGCCCGCCGCGTCGCGGAGGACACCGCATGAGCGACCAGTCACCGCCGCGGACCGACGAGGGTTCGACATCCCATGCGCACCCCGACGGGGAACCGCTCCTCGTCGCTGACGACGTCGTGGCCGGGTACCTGCCGGGGATCAACATCCTGGACGGGTGCTCCCTGGAACTGTGGCCAGGCGAGCTGGTCGGGATCATCGGCCCCAACGGCGCCGGCAAGTCGACGCTCGTCAAGGCCATGTTCGGCCTCGTCGAGGTCCGCGGTGGTGCCGTTCGCCTCCGCGGCGAGGACATCAGCAACCTGGCGGCCCACGAGCTCGTGGAGCGGGGCGTCGGCTACGTCCCCCAGACCAACAACGTGTTTCCCCGCCTCACCGTCGAGGAGAACCTGCAGATGGGGCTGTACCTGCGGCCGCAGGACTTCTCCAGCCGGTTCTCCGAGGTCGCTGACATCTTCCCGCTGATCGGAGAGCGCCGCAAGCAGCGGGCCGGCGCGCTGTCCGGTGGCGAGCGGCAGATGGTGGCGATGGGCCGGGCGCTGATGATCCGGCCGCGTGTGCTGCTGCTCGACGAGCCATCGGCCGGCCTGTCCCCGGCCCTCCAGGACGACGCGTTCCTGCGTACCCGCGAGATCAATGCCACCGGCGTGTCGATCGTGATGGTCGAACAGAACGCCCGCCGCTGTCTGC
>CAZDIF010000253.1:0-4346 GCA_964505365.1 uncultured Actinomycetota bacterium | reverse complement strand
CCTCGATGATCCCGACGCGGTCGCAGACCTCCTCGAGCTCGGCGAGGATGTGGCTGGAGACCAGGATCGTGTGGCCCATGCGGGCCAGCTCGCGCATGATGTCGCGGACCTCGACGCGGGCACGCGGGTCCAGTCCGGAGGCCGGTTCGTCGAGCACCAGCAGCGCCGGGTCGTGCACCAGGGCGCGTGCCAGGGACAGCCGCTGCTGCATCCCGCGGGACAGGCCGGCCGTGTCGGTGTCCGCCTTGTGCGACAGCTCGACGAGGTCGAGCAGGTCGGTGACCTGGGCGTCACGCGCCTCGCCGGTCAGCTCGTACGCCGACGCGAAGAACTCGAGGTACTCGCGGCAGGTCAGCCCGTCGTACAGGCCGAAGAAGTCCGGCATCCAGCCGACCTGCCGGCGCACGGCGAGCGGGTCGGTGACCGGGTCGTGCCCGAACACGTCGACCGTGCCCGCGTCCGCGACCAGCAGCGTCACGATCGCCTGCATCGTGGTGGTCTTGCCGGCGCCGTTGGGGCCGATGAGCCCGAAGATCCCACCGGCGGGGACGTCGAGGTCGAGCTCGTCGACCGCGTGCACGCGGCCGTAGCGCTTGGTCAGCCCGCGCACGGTGACGGCCGGGCGCGTGGGTGTGGTCGCCTCGTCGATGGAGGCGAGGGTGTCGTCGATGCTCATGCTCCACCTCCCAGGGTCGCACCGATGCCCTGCGGCGCGAGGTCGAAGCCCTCGAGGTGGCCGGTGGTCCGGATCCAGACGTCGCCCAGCGGCCCCACCCAGGCGAGGTCACCCCGCCCGTCCGGGTCGGTGATGTCGACCCAGCCCCGCTGCTCGTGGTCCCAGGCCTGCAGGCCCGAGTTGCCGACCGCACCCGGGGGCGGCTGGGGCGCTGGGTCGGGCTGGTCGGTGAAGCGGAAGTCCTCGCATCGCCCGTCGGGGTAGCAGGCCTGCCCCTCGAGGACGCCGTTCGACGTCTCGCTCGCCGAGCACATCTCGGCGTCCGGCGGACACATGTCCTGCTCGCACCCCTCGACCACGCGCAGCACGTCGCCGGTGTCGCTGTCACGGACCTCGAGCGTCCCGCAGCGCATCGGTTCCGGTATCGGCTCGACGAAGCCACGCCCGCGGGCGTTGGGGTGCAGCGCAAGCTGCAGCGATGCGAGGTCGCCCTCGTGGGGCAGTCGGAAGCGCTGCACGACGGGTCCGTTGCCGTGGACGATGCTGGGGGTGTCCTGGAACGTGTCGTTGGCGAGGAAGCTGTCGCGCGGCACCTCGAACGGCGTGGTCGCGTCGTCGGTGGTCGTGGGGCGGGCACCCACGGCGACGACCGACCCGAGGTGGCTGGCCCCACCGTCCACGTCGGGCACGTCGATGCCGAGGCCACCCGGCGTCGACGCCGTCACCCAGGCGAGCCCGGGGGCGCGGTCGAACAGGTCCCATGCCAGCAATCGCAGGAGGGCACGGCGGTCCTCGGCCGTCACGTCGCCGCCGACGCCCTGCACCGGCCTGACCTCGAAGCCCCCGAACCCGACGTCGCGGTTGTCCGGCAGGCGGTCGGGGACACCGACTTCGGCGACGTGGGTGTCGCCGGCCGCCAGGCGGTCCACCAGCCGGAACTCGTCGCTGGCCAGGTGCAGCCGGACGTCGTCGAGGTCGACACCCCCGACGTTGGCGACCTCCACGTGGGCCTGCCCGTCGACGAGCGCCACCTCCACCTCCAGGGGCGGGGCCTGCTCCGCCGCTCGCCAGGCGACGGTGCCGCCCGAGGCCAGCGAGGGCAGCTCGAGGTGCACGCGGGTGCGGTCGCCGTCGGCCCGGTCGATGCGGGCGTCGGTGCGCCACCCCGTGCCCAGGACCGCCCAGCCGGTGCCGGGCAGTGCGATGGTGTGGGTGGCCTCCCGGGGGGCCTGCAGGCCCGTGGCGACCATCGTCGTGCCGGTTCCGTCGACCCAGGTCGTCGCCGTGGCCGTCACGCCGACCCGTGGCCGGGCGCCGCTGGCGCCGACGAACGCCGCGGTGGCGAACAGGGCCGTGACGACCGGCACGGCGACCCATGCCAGCTCGGGTCGGCGCCGCCGGGTGAGCACCAGCCCGAGCACCGGCCCGACGACCACGACGTGTGCGACGAGGAAGGCGATCAGCCACCCCATCGCCACGGGTGCGCGGGACGTCGCGCGGAAGACCTCCTCGAGGTCGTTGGTCAGCCGGTCGACCTGTGGCTGGCGGGTTCCCGCCGAGGCGGCCGGCTGCAGCAGGACCTCCCAGTCGTCGACGGCACTGGTCGCCCTCGTGGTCGTCGCCAGGCGCCCGCGCCCGGCGGCGATGGCCGCCGTCGTGCCGTCGTCGGTCACCCACGCGCCCGGAACCGGGTCCACGCGGCCGTCGGCGACCCCGGTCGCCGTGCGCCACGGCAGCCCGAGGTCCGCCTCGGACACCCCGGTGACGACCAGCTGTGCGCCGTTGCCAACCGCCTCCACCAGCGTGGCCCGGTGGGCGTCCGGCAGGGACGCGAGGTCCGCCTCCGACACCACGAGGGACGACACCGACTGCAGGGCGCGGGCGCCGAGGTCCAGCACGCCGGCCTCCAGCGTCACCACCGTGCTGCGCCGGTCGAGCGTCGGCGACGTGACCGCCGGGACCTCGTCCGCCGCGGATCCGAGGGCAGCGACGACGAACCCGTCGACCCGCTGCTCGTTCGGGCGGACCGTCACCGCCTCGTCCGCCCCCTCGGCCACGACCTGCACGGTGAGTGGCCGCTGCGGTGGGGCCAGCAGGAACCAGCGCTTGGTGGCGCCGGCCCCGACCTCGACGTCGATGCGCTCGAGCTGCTGGCCGCCGTCCGCGCCGGTGGCGACCAGGACCTGGCCGCGGAACGGCTGGTCGGGGGCGAGCCGCACCTCGACCGGGGCCCAGGTGCCGGTGACGCCCGCACCGCCGACCCCGAGCGCCACGTCCAGGCCCAGGGCCTCGGCGTCCGGGGTCACGGGTTGGGCGCCCGCCGGGACGACGGCGAGCAGTCCGAGCAGGACGCCGACGAGCAGCGCGGCCGCCCGGCCACCACGCCGGGCCGTCCCCCCACCCGACGACGGCCGGTGGCGTGCGCGGTGTGCTGTCGCTGGTCGCAGGTCCACGTGCTGTCGCCCCGAGTCGAAGTCGGCCGTGCTGTCCGACGCACGAGACCGGCCGACGGTTGCCTCGCCCGGCCCGCACGGTAGTGCCGACGCCGGGACGGTGGTGCTCGGTCGCCCGCCTAGCCTCGTTCACGACCTGCAGAACGGCGCACGCGTTGACCGAGACCGATTCGACCCGCACGGGTGCTGGCCAGCTGGTGGCCGGCACGCGCGAGCCCGTGGACGCGTCGACCGTGCTGCTGCTGCGCGACGGCGACCCGGTGGGCGACTCCCGGCTGGAGGTGTTCCTGCTGGAGCGCACCATCCAGTCGGACTTCGCGGGCGGGGCCTACGCCTTCCCCGGCGGCAAGGTGGACGCCGACGACCTTGCGCTGCCCGACGACCGCTGGGAGGGCGTGGATCCGGCACGCATGGTCGAGCGGCTGGGTGCCCGGTCGTCGCAGCATGCCGTGGGGTTGCTCGTCGCCGCGGTGCGCGAGACGTTCGAGGAGGCCGGCCCCCTGCTGGCCCGCCACGGCGACGGGCGGCCGGTCACGGCGGACGACCTCGCCGCGCCCGCGTTCGTCGAGGCACGCCAGCGGCTGGCGGCTCGGGGTGAGCCCTGGGACTGGCGCCCGTGGCTGAAGGACCAGGACCTGGTGCTCGACCTCGGGGCACTCGTGCCGTTCGCGTGGTGGACCACCCCGCACGGGCTGCACAAGCGCTTCGACACCCGCTTCCTCGCCGCCGCGCTGCCGGCCGACCAGGGAGAGGCACTCGGGCACGACGACGTCGAGACGACCGACTCGGTGTGGCGCGCGCCCGCGACCGCGCTGGAGGAGGCCGAGCGCGGCGAGGCACTGATCATCTTCCCGACGCGGCGGACGCTGCAGGCGCTGACCGCCTACCCCGACGCGGCGGCCGTCCTGGCCGCCGGCCGAGCCGGCCGCACCGACCTGCGGCGGATCCTGCCGGCGGTCGTCCTGGTGGACGGCGAGCCCCGGGTGCAGCACCCCGACGGCGGCGCACCCGAGGGCGTCTGACGCGTCCGCATGTCGCCCGGAGAGCGCGCGTGCCGCGCGCGCGGTGCGCACGCCGGGATGCTCGCCTGCGCCGTGGCGAGCGGCCTGTTACCGTGTGAAAACCTCCTTTTCGGTGACGGAGCGGGAGCCGTCCGGGCGGGAGAGGTGAGCGGCGGTCCAGCCGGGAGACCTGGACCGCCGCTCCTCATTGTGCGG
>CAZDIF010000252.1:0-4371 GCA_964505365.1 uncultured Actinomycetota bacterium | reverse complement strand
GCGTCAGCGCTGTCGCGGGCGCACGGTCCGCGGCAGGTCCTCGTCCAGCCCGGGCGCCAGCCGGCCAGCCTCGACGTGGGCCCGGAGCGCATCGTTCTCGAACATCACCCGGTCGCGCAGCCCGGACCCGTCGTTGAGCAGCCGCTTGAGCACCATGACCGTGTCGCGGTCCCGCTGCGACGTCAGGTCGAGCCAGCCGAGCGCCTCGTCGACGGCGCGGCCGGGCTCGACCAGGCGCTGCACGAGGCCCGCGGCGTGGGCCTCCTCGACGGTGACGTCCCGTGACGACAGCACCCAGTCCTTGGCGATGCCGAGGCCGACCTGGCCGATCGTGCGCGCCGTGCCGACCGGGATCCCGTACACGGCCCCCGGGAACCGGAACCGGGCGGTGGTGTCGGCGACCCGCAGGTCGCAGGCGAACGCGACCTCGGCCCCGCCGCCGACCGCCGGCCCGGAGATCGCGGCGGCCGTCGGCAGCGGGAACAGGCTCAGTACCTCGTACACGTGGGTGAACAGCTCCATGCGGCGCTGGCCGCCGTCGTCCATCGGCTCGCGGACGTCGGCACCGGCCGAGAAGGCCTCCTCGTCGCCGGTCAGCAGGACACCGCACACGCCGGCGTCGTCACGGGCGTCGTCGAGGGCGTCCGCCAGGGCCGCCAGCATCGTCGAGTCCATCGCGTGGCGCACGCGCGGCCGGTGCATCCGGAGCACGACGACGTCACCGCCGGCGACGGCGTGGCGGTCGATCAGCAGCGGGCGGTCCATCGGGGGCCTGACGTCGGCGGGGAGGCGAGCGTAGGTAGCCTCGGCGGCGTGATGGCCCCCACGACGCGGCAGCGACTGGCACGGCAGGTGCGGCGCTCGGACGCCGACCTGGCCGAGCTGGCCCTGTGCATCGGCGCGGAGGCCGACCCCGACCTCGACGTCGACGGGACGCTGCTGCGCATCGACGCGCTCGCCGACAGCCTGCGCACCAGCGGGGCGCTCGTCGGCGACCACGAGGCAGACGCCCGGGCGCTGGCGGCCCACCTGTACGGGCAGCTCGGGTTCACGGGCGACGCCGAGGACTACCACCACCCGGCCAACGGGCTGCTGCACCGGGTGCTGGACCGACGCCGTGGCATGCCCATCACGCTGTCGGTGCTGTACGTGGCGGTCGCCCGTCGGGTGCGGGTGCCCGCGTGGGGCATCGCGCATCCCGGCCACTACTACGTGGGCGTCGGCACCCGCGACCGCACCGTGGTGCTGGACCCATTCGCCGGCGGCACGGTCGTCAGCCACGACGAGCTGGCCGCGCGCGTCCGCGCGGCGACGGCCGGCCAGGTGCCGTTCACCCGGGCGCTGCTGCGGCCCGCGGGACCCGCGATCACGACCCGCCGCATCCTCAACAACCTCACCCGCGACTACACCAACCGGGGCGACCTCGAGGACGCCCTGTGGACGGTGGAGTGCAAGCTCGTCCTGCCGAACGCGGTCGCGGACGACCATCGTGCGCGGGGCGAGCTGCTGGCCCACCTCGGCCGCTACCGCGAGGCGGCCGACGCCCTGGAGGCCTACCTCGCCGAGGCCGGCGACGACGCCGTCGACGCCGGGGAGGTTCGCACCCAGGCGATCCGGGCGCGGGCGAAGCTCAACTGACGAGCCGGTCGTCGGCCTCGCGCAGCCGGGTCGCCAGCGACGTCATCAGCTTGCGAGGGAAGTTCGGCACCTCGTTCAGCACCGCGTTGAACTCGGCCGGCGACATGACCAGCAGCACCACGTCCTCGGTGGCCACCACCTCGGCCGAGGCCGGCTGGCCGTCGATGAGGGACAGCTCGCCCACCACCTCACCGGGGCCGAGCTCGGCGACCTTGCGGCCGTTGCGCTTCACGACCGCCGAGCCCTCCTCGAGGTAGAACATCTGGTGACCCCGGCGGTCCTGCTGGACCAGCACCGTGCCCGCGGGCCGCGTCACCTCGGTCGTGTGCTTCGCCAGCGTGTCGAGGTCCTTCTTCGACAGGCTCGCGAAGACCGGCACGCGACGCAGCGCGTCGATCTTCATCGACTTGTTCCGGAACACGGCCATGACCGACCCCTCTCTCTCGTCGTTGCCCGGGGACACCTTCCCGGGCCCCTCGCCCGCCCATCATGCCCGACCGGACCGCCCGATGCGACCGTCCCCTGCTCCGACCGAGGTGTGCACCGATCGCGACGTTCGAGCCGGGTTCGTGCGCACACCTCCCGCAAACCACGGGTCAGAAGATCGTCGCGGCGTACTCGGCCAGGGGGCTGCGCACGCCCTTCGACAGGGTGACGTGGCCGAACAGGTGCGTGCCCTTGAGCTTCTCGATCAGCGCCGCCATCCCGCCGTACGGGGAGATGTAGGGGTTGTCGACCTGGCCGAGGTCGCCGCAGAACACGACCTTGGACCCCATCGCCATCCGCGTGAGCACCACCTTCAGGGCCGACAGCTCGATGTTCTGGGCCTCGTCGACGATGACGAACTCGTCGGTGATCGAGCGGCCACGCAGGTAGGTGATCGCCGCGAGTTCGACCTGGCCGCGGTCGATCAGGGACTCGATCGTGGACTGGACCTGGCGGTGCTCGCGCATGCCGGCCCGCCCCTCGTCGCGCCGCAGCAGCGCGTAGAGGTTGTCGTGGACGGCCGCCATCCACGGGGCGAGCTTCTCGTCGAGGTCGCCGGGGAGGTAGCCGATCTCCTGGCGGCCGACCGCGATCAACGGCCGGTACACCGACAGGCGGCGGTAGGCGGTCGCCTCGAGCACCTGCTCGAGCCCGGCGGCCAGCGCGAGGAACGTCTTGCCGGTGCCGGCGAAGCCCATCAGCGACACGCACGGCACGGCCGGGTCCAGCAGCAGGTCGATCGCGAAGGTCTGGCGCACGTCCCGCGGCGACATCCCGAACACGTTGCGGTGGCCGTGGACCCGGTGCACCGTCGCGACGTCGACCTCGCCGCCCCCGGGCTCGCTCCTCCGCTCGACATCGATGACCCGCCCGAGCCCGGACGCCGACCGGCCCGCCTTCATGACCAGGCACTCGTTGACGAAGAGGGGCTCGTCGCCGAGCTCGGCGACGTCGGCGTCCACCTGGGCCTTGCCGTCGCGGTGCAGCTCGTCGATCACGTGCGGTTCGACGTCGAGCTCGCGCACGCCCTCGTAGTGCTCGGACACGGGATGGGTGTCGCCGCGGTAGTCCTCGACCTCGACGCCGAGCTGGGAGCCCTTGATCCGCAGCGCCGCGTCCTTGGTGACGAGCGTGCCGCGCAGGCCCATCGACGCGGCGAGGATGCGGTGGTCGGCCTTGCGGGGGTCGAGGTAGGGCGGCAGCTCGACGTCGACGTGGTTCGACTCGATGCGGAAGGTGCCGCCACCGGGCAGCGGGACCGGGTCGGCCAGCCCGGTGCCGTGCTCGATGCGCAGCTCCTCGATGAGCCGAAGCGCCAGCCGGGCGTTGCGGCCGACATCGTCCATCACGGTCTTCTTGCGGTCGAGCTCCTCGATCACCACCAGGGGGAGCACGACGTCGTGCTCGTCGAAGCGGTGGATCGCGTGCGGGTCGGCGAGCAGGACGCAGGTGTCGAGGACGTAGGGGTGAGGGGTCTCGGTCATCGAGGATGCCTTCAACGCAGCAGGACCGTGCAGAACCAGTGGGTGGCGGCCGTCCGCGGCGACGCCTGGGGGCGGCCACCGCGGCGGGAACGACGAACGCCGCCAACGGGTGGCGGCGTGGAGATCGGGATGGGGCGGCGGACGGGCCGAGGTGGGGTCGGGACGAGCCCGTCCCCCAGCTCCACCCGCAGTCGTTGTGGGGTCACCTCACGTGGTCTCGGTCGGTGCCCCGGGCTGGTGGATTCGTGTGGCACTCGTCTCCCTCGAGCGAGCGATGTCTGGCGCGATCCACCGTAGCCACCGGCCCCCTCGCAACCACGCAACCCCGACGCGCGTCAGCGGCCGAAGCGCCGGTGCCGCCTCTGGTAGTCGCGCAGGGCCCGCAGGAAGTCGATGCGGCGGAAGTCCGGCCAGTAGGGATCGCAGAAGTAGAACTCGCTGTTGGCGGACTGCCAGAGCAGGAAGCCGGACAGGCGCAGCTCGCCGGAGGTGCGGATGATCAGGTCGGGGTCGGGGAACCCGGACGTGTACAGGTGGTCGGCGATGTCGTGGACGTCGAGGCTCTCGGCGAGTTCGTCCAGCGAGGCGCCCTCGGACGCCCGCTCGCGCAGGAGGCTGCGGAGGGCGTCGGTGATCTCCTGCCGGCCGCCGTAGCCCACGGCGACCTGCAGGTGGAACCCGTCGTGGTCGGCGGTGGCCTCGCAGGCATCCTTGAGGCGGGTGCGGACCTCCTCGGGCAGCAGGTCCAGCGCCCCGACGGCCG
>CAZDIF010000251.1:0-4374 GCA_964505365.1 uncultured Actinomycetota bacterium | reverse complement strand
CACTAGAGGGTGATCGCGGACCGTCGCCTCTGAGGCGGCGGGCCGATCGGCAGACGGCGCACGTTCAGCTCGCGCGACAGCAACCACCGATCCATGCATTGCGGAAACCGCTTGGCGGCTCCGCGACGACAAGGCTGCCCAGTCGGAAACGCCCGCTACTTGACGTTTCGCGGCGGAGGTCGTTCGAGCGTTATGCGCTGCATTGATCGCGAGGCCGCCCGAGCAAAGCCACGGCTACCGCGTTCCGCGGAGGCAGTGTGTATCGCTCACGCTGGACCGGGTTCGAGCGTTGCGGAACCGGGCGTTTCAGTCAGGTGCCGCACCCGGCAACTTCGCCTGGGTGCGGATCCGTGTCGGTCAAGCTGTGCGGCGTCGGGGTGCTTCCACGACGCTCGATCGGAGGAGCAGCGCAATCACTGACCCGACGATCACGGGCATGACCACCAACCATGCGGCAGCCGCTGGCCAGATCCTCGGGTCGATGAGGAGGTCGCTGGAGTCGAGGGTGACCAGGCCGATGACGATCCCGAGTCCGGTGCCGAGCATGCCGGCAATCGAGGCGTGCCACCATGCCTGGACGCCGTGGAAGCTCCGCCGCAACCGGGGGTGTCCCCCGAAGGCGACCACCTTCCGTAGGTCGTCGTCGGACTCGGTTGCTGCGAGCGCCGCGGTCATGCCGGCCACGATCGTGACGACGAGCGCCACTGCCAGCGCCCCGGCCCCGATGAGCAGTGCCATGCCAAGTGGTGTCTGCCAGAACGGTGGTCCTGTCAGCAGGTCGACCCAGCCCGACGCGCCGAAGTACTCAGCCACTTGGCGCGCTTCCGCTGCTGTCGGAGGGCGCTGCAGCTCCATGGCAACGCTGCGCCCGACCTCCTCAAGACCGAGTCCGCTGGCGGTCGTCCGGGTGACCAGCGCACCTACCCCCGGGATCGCTGGTACGTCGCTGGCGGCGGCGACCAGATCGGACGCCTCGGACTGCTCGGTCCAGGAGTCCTCGGCCCAATCGACCTCGCCGCCGGGGCCAGTGTCGACCGACGCGTAGCTGACGATCCGAAGTGACTGGTCTGCGTCCGGTGCCTGCGTGTAGAGGCTGCGAGAGAGGAACAGCACCTCGCCGTCGGCGACCGCGTCGTCGGGGAGTCCGAGCAGATCGAGCAACTCTGGTGTTGCCAGGTGCAGTTGGGTCCTGGGCAGCGACTCCACACCGAAGCGATCAACGTCGGCCTCCGTTGCGTCGGCTGGCAGCCAGACCACGTCGGTGGAGCCGAACGCCTCGGGACGACCGAGCGCGACGGCGTCGGCGGTGAGACCGGTTGCGGGCAGGGTTGATGCGGCCTGTTGGACCGAGTCGACGGCGGGTGGCACGGCCCGTTGCTGCACGCTGGGGCCGACCACACGGGCGAACGGGGCCGCCTGCGGTTGGCTGTAGGCGACCTGCCAGCCGTTCTCTGAGGTCTGGTCCTGCGGGTAGTCGGCCGTTGCCATGATCGCGACGACCACGGGCATCGCCAGCACGGGCACCAGGGCTGCGATGGCGGCGCCGGATCGTGTCCGCTGCCGTGCCGCGTCACGAACTGCCAGTCGGCCCAGCAGCGGGAGGCGATCGGCGAGACGTCCACCGAGGGCGAGCAACGGCAGACCGAGGCCAGCAGCGCCCAGCGTGCAGATCAGGGCGGCAGCGAAGATCTGCAGCACCTGGAGCGCGCCACCGTCGGGAGAGCGCAGCACGTTGGCGAAGATCGCAAGCCCGGCCACGGTGAGCAGCACGCTGGCCGGTGGCAGCCAACGCGGGATCCGCCCGGCGGGGACACGCCCAGCCAGAGCCGCGACGACGGGGACACGCGACGCCGTGCGTGCCGGCCAGAACGCGGCAGCCAGAGAGGCCAGCGCACCCAGGACGACAGGAGGAACGACAGCCAATGCCGGCAGCGTCAGGACGACGTCACGGTCGAGGAACCGTTCCAGCACGGGCTGCCCCGCCACGGCAAGGGCGACCCCGAGCGGGCCGCCGAGCAGCGCTCCGCCCACGCCGATGACGAGACCCTCGCGACGCAGCAGCCGACGGACCTGCCGCGGCGTGGCACCGACTGCACCGAGCATGCCGATCTGGCGGAGCCGGCGTCGAACACCAACGGCGAAGGCGCATGCTGCGACCATCGCCGCAATGGTCCCGGCGAACGCCGTCACCAAGGTGCCCACGAGGACGCCGAGCAGGCCCGGCGGCTCCGCTGTGAAGGCTGCCTGCTCGCGCGAGACGGCCTCCGGCGCCATCACGTACTGGCCGCTGGGGCCACCGGCCTCAAGTTCGGCCTGGCCCTGCTGGCGCTGCTCCTCCATCTCGGCGCTGATGCTGCCGGCCACTGCCGTGGCGTCGACATCGTCCGGCACGTCGACACGCACGTGGTGCTCGACCTGCCCACCAGCGAAGGTCCGCCCCGGTGCTACCACCAGCACGGGCTGGGATCGGCCGGCGGCGCGTGTGGCCGTGCCCACAACCTCGACCATGCCCACGTCCGGGACGTCGATCGTGTCGCCGACCGTGGCGTCGTACTGCTCGAGCAGCGCAGGTGATGCCAGCCCCTCGATGCCCGACAACGGCTCACGTCGCCCGCTGATGTCGAAGGTGTCGCCGGCCAACGGGTCGGCGACATCCATGTCGGTGATGCCGAGCTGACCACCCCCGCCCCCGTAGCCGAGGTTCGACACCCGGTACTCCAGCGTGCGCACGCCGTCCGGCAGCACCGCGGCCGCTGCGTCGACCGGGATGCTGACCATCCCCTCCTCACGAGATGGCGCCGACGCTTCGGCGGGCAGGGCGTGCGCGTCCAGCCACGCCTCCTGCGCCGAGGTCAGGACCGCCGGCTCGGACCCCTCGAACCGTTCATAAGAGACCAGCAGCAGGTCAGCGGCACCGAGCCGGTCGACGACACCGACTTCAAGATCACTGCGTGCCTTGGTCGCCACCAGCGCGCCGGCGGCAACGCCGATCGCGACAGCCGCTGCGACCAGCGCCAGTACGAGCGTTCGGCGACCACGCTGACCGCGCTGCGTGCGGCGAGCGAGCCGCCCGATGCCATCGCCGCGGCCACGCGCCAGCTCGGCGCGCTGGTGGGTGGGCGGCAGGTCGGTGGTGATGCTCACGCCGACACCTCACCCATGGTGCCGACACCTGCGGCACTGACTGCCGTGGAACGTGAGTTGCCGACCGATGTGGCGATGCGTCCGTCACGCAACCGGATCACTCGGTCCGCCCACGCGGCCTGAGCCGGGTCGTGGGTCACCATGAGCCCGGCAGCGCCCTCGTCGATCCGCGCACGCAGCAGCGTCAGCACTCCCTCGGCCGTCACCTCGTCCAGCGCGCCAGTGGGTTCGTCGGCCAACAGCAGCGTGCGCGGGCCCACCAGGGCCCGGGCGATCGCCACCCGCTGCTGCTCGCCACCCGACAGCTGATCCGGATACCTGTCGGCGTGCTCCGGGCCGAGCACTTGCAGCAGTGCTTCGCGGGCCGCACCGCGGGCCGCACCGACGGCCACCCCGTCGAGTTCCAACGGCAGGGCGATGTTCTCCACCGCTGTCAGCGTCGGGAGGAGGTTGTCCGCCTGGAAGACGTAGCCGACATGACGCCGACGCAACTCGGCCTGCTCGGTGCGTGACAGCCCATCCAGCCGCTCTCCGGCGACCTCCACGGTTCCATCCGTTGGGACGTCCAGACCGCCGGCGACGTTGAGCAGCGTCGACTTGCCGGAGCCCGAGCGGCCAGTGACGGCCACCAGCTCACCGGGTCGGACCTCAAGATCCACGCCGTCGAGCGCAACGGCCGCCGTCGGGCCATCGCCGTGGATGCGGCGAACGCCGGACAGGCGGAGAACGTGGATGGTCATGGACGGTCCTTCCAGACAGTGGGGTGGAGGCTGGGACGGTGGGTGGGGTTGGTGAGGCGTCATTCGGACGTGCTCGTAGCGGGCTCGACGCGATCGAGGCGTTCCTCGACCAGGTCGAGCCAGTCGAGCTCGGCACGGGCACGCAACGCGAGACGATCGAGGGCGACGAGCTGCTCCAGTCGGTCGTCATCGAGCTCCGCCCGCCGACGGGTGAAGCCCTGCAGCGCGGCCATCGTCGCCGCCCGCTGCGTGTCGATGACCTCCAGCGGATCGACCAGACCGGTCCGCCACGCAAGGAGAACCTTGAGCACGAGTTCGTCTCGGACGTCGTCGCGTCGGGGCAGGGGCGACCGCAGCCACCCCAGCACCTCGTCGCGGCCGAGCTCGGTCAGCGCGTACGGCAGACGGCCGCCCTCATCAGGCTCCTGACCCCCCGGCACGACCAGCTCGTCGCGTTCCAACCGCTGGAGGGTCGAGTAGACCTGGCCGA
>CAZDIF010000250.1:0-4386 GCA_964505365.1 uncultured Actinomycetota bacterium | reverse complement strand
GACCTCGCCGACCGGCTGCTGCCCCCGATGCCCGACGAGGCGCCCGACGAGCCCGTCCACGACGCCCTGCGCGCCCACCTCCGGAGCGCGGGGGCGTCGTTCTGGCCCGACCTGTTCTCCGCGGCCGGCGTCGCCGACCAGGAGCTGGTGCTGGCCGCCCTGTGGGACCTCGTCTGGGCCGGCGAGGTGACCAACGACGGGTTCGCCGCCGTCCGCGGGCTGGCCGCCGGACGGTCGCGCGGCTCGCGGGGCTCGCGGTCCCGACCCCGGCCCGGGCGGCTGCGGCGGATCGGCCCACCGTCGGCCGCGGGGCGCTGGTCGCTGACGACCCCGCTGCGCGACCCGCGACCGTCCGACACGGTCGTCGCGACGGCCCTGGCCGAGCAGCTGCTCGAGCGGCAGGGCGTCGTCACCGCCGAGGGCGTGCGCGCCGAGCGGGTCCGCGGCGGGTTCGCGTCGGTCTACCCGGTGCTCAAGGCGATGGAGGGAACCGCCCGGGTGCGCCGCGGCTACTTCGTCGCCGGTCTCGGGGGCGCCCAGTTCGCCGTGCCCGGCGTGGTGGACCGGCTACGCGGGCACCGCGAGGCCGAGCCGGCCGTGACGACGCTCGCGGCGGCCGACCCGGCCCAGCCCTACGGCGCGGCGCTGGCATGGCCGCCGACCGCCGGGCGGCCCAGCCGCTCGGCGGGTGCCCACGTCGTGCTCGTGGACGGCCGCCCGGCGGTGCTGCTCGAGCGCGGCGGGCGCAGCCTCGTGACCTTCCCCGCGGCGCACGACGACGACCGCTGGGTGCCGGCGCTGGTCGGGCTCGTGTCGACCGGTCGTGTCCGCCGGCTGGAGCTCGCCCGGGTCGACGGTGCGGCCGTGCACGACACGCCGTGGGCCGACCGGCTGCGCCGCCACGGCTTCGTCGACGCCCCCCGCGGCCTGTCCCACCGCGGCTGACGGACCGGTTCAGGGCCGTTGCAGGTGCTCGGATCCTCGCCAAGGGGCACCTACGCTGCCCCTGACCGCGGAATAACGGAAAGGACGCGGGATGGCTGACAGTGTTGTGGTCACCTCCAAGGTGAAGGAGGCCGTCAAGGCCCAGGACCTGCGCATGTCCGGCGACGTGCCGGACGCGCTGAATGACAAGGTCACCGAGATGATCCGGGCGGCCGCCAAGCGCGCCAAGGAGAACGGGCGCGGCACCCTGCGTCCCTACGACCTGTAGGACGCCACACCTCGACGGACCCCGGCGCCTCGTGCGGCCGGGGTCTCGTCGTGGGTGCGGGTCGTAGGCTGCCCGCATGCCCGAGGGTGACACGATCCACCGTGCCGCGGCCCGGCTGCGCGCGGCGCTGGCTGGGCGCCGACTGACCCGGCTGGAGGCTCCCCGGCTCGCCCGGCCCATGCCGCCTGCCGGCACGACCGTCACCGACGTGGAAGCCCGTGGCAAGCACCTGCTCGTGCACTTCGACGACGGCCACGTGTTGCACACCCACCTGCGCATGGACGGCGCCTGGCGCGTGCGGGAGACGGGCACGGCTCGCGGCCCCTCGTCACGCGTCCGCGTCCTGCTGGGCGACGACGAGGTGCAGGCCGTCTGCCGCGACGCCCCGGTGGTCGAGCTGCTCGACGCGGCGGCCCTGGACCGCCATCCCACGCTGCGCCGCCTCGGCCCGGACCTGTGCGACGCCGGGGTCGACCTCGACGAGGTGGTGGCCCGGGTCGCCACGCACACGGTCGCGGGCGAGCCGCTCGCCGACGCACTGCTCGACCAGCGCATCGCCGCCGGCGTCGGCAACGTCTACGCGAGCGAGGTCGCCTTCCTCGCCGGGTTGCACCCGGCGACCCCGGTGGAGGAGGTGGACGTGGCGGCCCGCCACGCGGTGTGGGCCACCGCGGCACGGCTGCTGCAGGCCAACCTCGAGGGACCACGCCGCACGACCGTGCCGGACGCACCGCACGGGTCGCTGTGGGTCTATGAGCGCCACGGGCGGCCGTGCCGCCGGTGCGGCACCCCGGTGGCGGTGGCCCGGCTCGGCCGCCACGCCCGGTCGGCCTGGTGGTGCCCGTCGTGCCAGCCGGACCCCGGTGCGGGGCACGACTACGCTCGAAGCCCGCACCACCGATGATCCCAGGACCGGACGTGGCCGAACAGCAAAAGGGGCTTTCCGCGCCAGAAATGGCCGCCTGGCGCGGATTCCTTGAGGCGCACCGCCGGGTCATGGACGTGCTCGAGGGCGAACTGCGCGAGCAGGAGGACCTGCCGCTGCCCTGGTACGACGTGCTGGTGCAGCTGTCCGAATCGCCCACCTGGGCCCTGCGGATGCAGGAGCTGGCCCAGGCGGTGCTGCTGTCGAAGTCCGGCCTGACGCGGCTGGTCGACCGGATGGAGGACGCCGGGCTCGTGGAGCGCCAGCCCTGCGACGAGGACGGTCGCGGGATCCGTGCCGTGCTGACCGAGACCGGGATGCAACGGCTGCGCGACGCCGCGCCCACGCACATCGACGGGGTCCGTCGGCACTTCCTCCAGCGACTCTCGGCCGACGAGGTGGCCGTGCTCGCCGATGCGCTGACGCGCCTGGCGGACGACGCCGTGGGCGAGTCGCTCCGGGACGGCTGACACGCGGACGCCCCCGCCGGGAGACTGCGGGGGCGTCCGTGGTGCGGGCGGGGTCAGCCCTGCGGGGCGAGCTGGACCAGGAGCTCGACCTTCAGGCTCTTGCCGACGAGCACGCCGCCGGACTCGAGCGCGGCGTTCCAGGTGATGTCGAAGTCCTCGCGGTTCAGCTCCGTGGTGGCCTCGAACGCGGCCTTGTCGTTGCCCCACGGGTCGGTCTGGATGCCGAGGAACTCGACGTCCAGCGTGACGGGGCGGGTGACGCCGCGGAGGGTCAGCTGGCCGGGGACCTGCCACCGGTCACCCTCGACGTGCTGGGCCGTCTCGGAGTGGAAGGTGATGTGGGGGTGGTTCTCGACGTCCAGGAAGTCCTCGGACTTCAGGTGGCCGTCACGGTCCTCGACGCCGGTGTCGACGCTGGCCGCGTCGATGGAGACGTCCAGCTTCGTGTTCGTGATGTCCTCGCCGACCTCGACGGTCCCCGAGAACGAGGCGAACCGGCCTCGGACCTTCGAGACCATGAGGTGGCGGATGCTCGCCTCGACGGACGAGTGGGCGGGGTCGATGTCCCAGGTCCCGGCGGCGGGGAGGGTCGTGCGGTCGATCGTGGCGGTGCTCATGACGGCTCCAGGGGGAGTCAGGGGCGTTCAGGGGCGGGGCGTCGGCCCGGTCGGGCCAGCGCTGCCCCGAACAACTCGTTCGCATCGCAACCTCTTCCTTGATGCATCAACCTTCTCAGGAGTGTGCGTTGTGCGCGCGGATGGGGTGGCGTCGTGCGGGTGGCCGTCCGCGGTCGACGGTGGCCCGTCGGTGGGCACGGTGGACGCCACACGGCTAGCGTGGACGCCACACGTCGATGCCCCCTGGCGAGAGAGAGGCCGCTGCCGATGAGCGAGGCCAAGGACACGCTCACGATCACCGACAACCGCACCGGGCAGACCTACGAGGTCCCCGTCACGGACGGTGCGATCTCGGCGATGGACCTGCGCCAGATCAAGGTCCAGGAGGACGACTTCGGGCTGCTGTCCTACGACCCGGGCTTCAAGAACACCGCCTCGTGCCGGTCGGAGATCACCTACATCGACGGCGAGGCGGGCACCCTCGAGTACCGCGGCTACCCGATCGAGCAGCTCGCCGAGCACTCGAACTTCCTCGAGGTGTCGTACCTGCTGATCCACGGCGAGCTGCCGTCGCAGGGCCAGTACGACCGGTGGGCCTACGACATCACCCACCACACGTTCATCCACGAGAGCATCAAGAAGTTCATCGACGGGTTCCACCACGACGCCCACCCGATGGGGATGCTCGTGTCGACCGTCGGGGCGCTGTCGACCTTCTATCCCGAGGCCAAGGACTCGACCGACCCGGACACCCGGACCATCCAGATGATCCGGCTCATCGCGAAGTTCCCCACGCTGGCCGCGTTCGCGTACCGCTACTCGATCGGGTGGAAGCCGTCCTACCCGGACAACGACCTGTCCTTCGCCGGCAACTTCCTGAACATGATGTGGAAGACCACCGAGCTGAAGTACGACCCGGACCCGGTGCTCGAGAAGGCGATGGACACGCTGTTCGTGCTCCACGCCGACCACGAACAGAACTGCTCGACCACCACCATGCGCACGATCGGTTCGTCCGACGCGGACCCCTACTCGGCAGCGGCCGGTTCGGTCGCGGCGCTGTACGGGCCCAAGCACGGCGGCGCCAACGAGGCCGTCCTGCGGATGCTGCAGGAGATCGGCTCGGTCGACCAGATCCCCGAGTACCTCGAGGCCGCCAAG
>CAZDIF010000249.1:0-4395 GCA_964505365.1 uncultured Actinomycetota bacterium | reverse complement strand
GCTCCTTGGCGTCGGCGATCAGCTCGTGCTCGAGCTCGCGGTCCTCCTTCGGGGTGCGGCCGCGCGGGCGTGTCCCGGCGATCGGCCACGTCTCGCAGTGCCGCCCCTGCACCTGCACCAGCGCCTCCGGCGACGACCCGACGACGTGGAAGTCCTCGAAGTCGAAGAGGAACAGGTAGGGCGAGGGGTTGATGACGCGGAGCACCCGGTAGACGTCCAGCGGGTCGGACTCGGTCTCGAGGTCGAAGCGCTGGCTGACGACCGTCTGGAACGTGTCGCCGGCGACCACGTACTCCTTGACCGCCGCGACCATGGCCTCGTAGTCGGCCGGGGTCATGTTCGACGGCACGTCGCCGACGGGGACCCGCTGCGGCGGGGCGACCATGGCGGTCGGGGCGCTGCCCTGGGCCAGCCGATCGACGAGATCCTCGGTCTCGGCGACCGCCGCGTCGTACTGCGCCGCCGGGTCCCCGCCGACCACGACGTTGGTGACGACGACCATGGTCTGGCGGAGGTGGTCGAGCCCGACGACGTGCCGCGGGAACATCATCAGCACGTCCGGCAGCCCGAGGTCGTCCTTCCCGGTGGCCGGGATGTCCTCGACCTCGCGGATCGCGTCGTAGCCCACCATCCCCACGGCGCCGCCGTGCAGCGGCAGCGAGGCGAACTCGGGTGCTCGCAGCGACCGCATCGCCGCGTCCAGCGCGGCCAGCGGCCCGGCGGCGTCCCGCGCGGCCTCGGGCGGCGTGCCGTGCCAGGTCACCTCGCCGTCGCGGCCGCGCAGGATCAGGAAGGGATCGGAGCCGATGAACGAGTAGCGGCCCCAGCGCTCGCCGTGCTCGGCGGACTCGAGCAGGAACGTCGGGCCGCCGCCGCGGAGCCGGGCGTAGACCGACAGCGGCGTCTCGAGGTCCGCCAGCAGCTCGCACCAGACCGGGACGACCTCGTGGTCCGCGGCCTGGGCGACGAACTCGTCGCGGGACGGTTGGATCATCATGCGTGGTCCCCCTCGAAGTCGGTGTGGCCCAGGTCGTCGAGGCGGCGGTGGAAGCAGGTGCGCTCGCCGGTGTGGCAGGCCGCACCGGCGCCCTGGTCGACCAGCACCAGCAGCACGTCCCCGTCGCAGTCGACCCGGACCTGCACGACGCGCTGCGTGTTGCCGGACGTCTCGCCCTTGTGCCAGTACTCGCCGCGGGAGCGGGACCAGAACCACGTCTCGCCCGTGTCGAGGGTGCGGTCGATGGCCTCGAGGTCCATCCACGCGACCATGAGCACCTCGCCGGTGTCGTGCTGCTGGACGACGGCCGGGACCAGGCCGTCGTCGTCGAGGAGCAGCTCGGCCTGCTGGTCCGGGCTGAGCGGCATCGTGGCCACCTTCGGGTCGTCGGCGGCCGAGCCTACAGAAGGGGGTCCCCACCCTCGCTAGCGTGCGCGCCATGACCTCCCCCGCCTGTCCCGCCTGCGGCCATCCCGTCACGGTGGAGCTGGTCGGCGAGGTCGCGATGGCGGACGACGACGTGACCGTTCGCGTCCAGGGCCTGGCCGTGGCGCGGTGCGACGACGGCCACGCCACGGCCCGCCCGGACCGCGCGGCCGGACGGCTGTCGGCCGAGGTCGGGACGCGGCTGCTGGTCGCCGAGCGGCGCGGCCTCGTGCGCCGACAGGACCACTGCGGCGCGTGCGGCGCGGCCCTCGTGCTCCCCTCCCGGGTGACGGACACGCCGGTCCCGACCGACCTCGACGGGCAGGTGGTGACGCCCATCGTGGTGGCCCCGATGGCTCGGTGCCCGGACTGCGGCCTCGAGCAGCTGCCCCCCGACGTCGCGGACCGCGTGGACCGGCTGCTCCGGGCCTGCGTCGAGGAGGCCGCCGGCCGGTGACGCGTCAGGCGCCGCGGGTCCACCGGTCCCCGCGGGCGGCGACCACCACGTACTCGGTGGCGTCGGCCGCCAGCGGCCGGCGGTCGAACCAGCCCCAGCGCTCCTGGACGGTGAACCCGGCACGCGCCAGCGCGTGGTCCACCTCCCCCGGCGTCGTCTGCCGCACGGTCGAGCTGCCGTGCACCCGGCGTGTCACCACGCCGTCGTCGTCGAGGTGGTCCACCACGAAGTGGAACGTCAGCTGCTGGGTCCCGGCCTCGTACTCGGCCTGCCGCCACAGCACCGCCTGCTGCCCGTCCGGCAGCGTGAACTGGCCCTCGTGCCGCAGCCCGTCCCAGGCCGCGAGGTCGCTGGCGTGTGGGACGGTCACGTTGAGGATGAGCCGTCCCCCCGGGTCGAGGTGGTCACGCACCGCCCGGAGCGTCGCCACCTGCTCGTCCGTCGTGCGGGCGTGGGAGAACACGCGGTACGGCAGCACGGCCAGCGGGAAGGTCCGGTCCAGGCGGAAGGCCCGCATGTCGGCCTCCACCAGCGTCACCCGGTCGGCCACGTCCGCGTCCGCGAGCGCACGCTCCGCCTGTGCCAGCATCGAGGGCGAGACGTCGATGCCCACGACCTCGACGCCCGCCCGGGCCATCGCCGCCGCCACTCGACCGGTGCCGACGCCGATCTCCAGCACGGGACCGCCGATGGCCGCGGCCTCGGAGACGTAGAAGGGCACGTCCGCGACCATCTCCGCGGACCACAGGTCGTACACGGACGCGATGACCGCATAGTCGTCGATCACGACGGCCCCACTTGCCGGACGGGGACGCCGCGGGCGGCCATCACGTCCTTCACCTCGCGGATGCGCAGCTCGCCGAAGTGGAAGATCGAGGCGGCCAGCACCGCGCTGGCGCGTCCGTCGAGGATCCCCTCGGCCATGTGGTCGGCCGTGCCCGCACCGCCCGACGCGATGACGGGCACGTTCACGACCTCCCGCACCGCACGCAGGAGCTCGAGGTCGAACCCGGCCTTCGTCCCGTCCCGGTCCATCGAGGTCAGCAGGATCTCCCCGGCGCCGAGGCCGGCGACCCGCTCACACCACTCGACGGCGTCGATGCCGGTCTCGGTGCGGCCGCCGTGGATCGTGATCTCCCAGCCCAGGGAGGCGTCGTCGTGGTGCCGTCGGCGCGCGTCGACGGCCGCGACGATCGACTGCGACCCGAAGGCGTCGGCGGCCTCGGTCAGCACCTCGGGCCGGTTCACCGCCGCCGTGTTGAACGCGACCTTGTCCGCCCCGGCCCGCAGCATGCGACGGGCGTCGTCGACGGTCCGGATGCCCCCGCCGACGGCGAACGGGATGGCGACCTGGCTGGCGACGCGCTCGACGACCTCGACCATGGTCTCGCGGTCGTCGCTGGAGGCGGTGATGTCGAGGAAGACCAGCTCGTCGGCTCCCTCGACGTCGTACGTGCGCGCCAGCTCGACCGGGTCTCCGGCGTCCCGCAGCTCGAGGAACTGGATCCCCTTGACCACCCGACCGTCGGTGACGTCGAGGCAGGGGATGACACGCGCGGCGAGCGTCATCGGGTGACCTCGAGGGCGTCCTCGATCGTGAAGGCGCCGGCGTACAGGGCCTTGCCGACGATGGCAGCGTCGACCCGGTCGTGGCAGGCGGAAAGCGTGCGCAGGTCGTCGAGGCTGGACACCCCACCGGACGCCGTCACGTGGGCGTCGGTCGCGTCGGCCACCTGCGTCAGCATCTCGACGTTCGGCCCCTGCAGCATCCCGTCCTTTGCGACGTCGGTGTAGACGAACCGGGGCACACCCATCCCGGAGAACTGCTCGATGGCCTCGAACAGGTCACCGGCCTCCTCGGTCCAACCGCGCGCCTGCAGCGTGCGCCCACGCGCGTCGAGCCCCACGGCGATGCGGGGACCGACGGCGTCCAGCACCTCACGGACGAAGTCCGGGTTGGTCAGCGCCATCGTCCCGATGACCACCCGGTCGGCACCGTGGTCGAGGCTGGCCTTCACGTCGGCCAGCGTCCGAACGCCACCGGAGGCCTGCACCCGGCAGCCGGTGGCCTCGATGATGCCCTCGATGAGGTGGCGGTTGCGGGGCTCGCCGGTGAAGGCCGCGTCGAGGTCGACGACGTGCAGCCAGGTCGACCCCGCGTCCGCGAACCGCTGGGCTGCGGCGACCGGGTCGGCGTCGTAGACCGTCTCCGCGTCGGCCCGCCCCTGCGTCAGGCGCACGGCGCGGCCGTCCTTGATGTCCACGGCCGGGTACAGGGTCAGGGGCATGGGGGGAGGTCCTGGTGGGGGCGGGAGACGACGCCGACGAGGGTAGACCGCGAGCCACGCCGTCCGGCCCCGGGCCGTCTACGGTCCGGGGCCACCATGTCCCACACCGCGCTGATCGTCCCCGTGCCCCGCGTGGCCCCGCTGATCGAGCCGTGGGCCAGGCGCCACGACCCGTCCTTCCAGCGCGGCGTCCCGCCACACGTCACCGTGCTGTTCCCGTTCCTGCC
>CAZDIF010000248.1:0-4419 GCA_964505365.1 uncultured Actinomycetota bacterium | reverse complement strand
CCCCAGGCCAGCAAGTCGGACTACTGGATCCCGGTGCGGGGCGGTCTGTCGGACACGGCGCTGTTCCTCGGGATCGCCCGCGAGCTGATCGCCTCGGAGCGCATCGACCGGGACTTCCTGATCCGGTACACCGACATGCCGTTGCTCGTCCGTCTCGACACACTGCAGCGGCTCCGCGCTGACGAGGTGTTCGCCGACCACCAGCCGGGCCTGTCACCGGAGGGACCGAGCTTCGCGGTCCACGGTCTCACCGCCGAGCAGTACGCCGAGATCGGTGACCGCGTCGTGTTCGATCGTTCGACCGGTGGCCCGCGGGCGATCACCCGCGAGGACATCGGTGGACGGATGATCGGGCGGGGTCTCGACCCCGATCTGGAGTTCCGTGGCGAGGTCACCCTGGCGGACGGCACGACCGTCGAGGCGGCGACCGCGTTCGTGATGTACCGCGAGCACCTCGCCGATTACGACCTCGACACGGTCGTCGACATCACCGGTTCCCCACGCGACCTCGTGGAGCGGTTCATCGATGACATCGCGACGATCAAGCCCACCGCGTTCCACGTCGGTGAAGGCATCAACCACTACTTCCACGCCACCCTGCACAACCGGGCCGTGTACCTGGTCGCCATGCTGACGGGGAACATCGGGCGCCCCGGCGCCGGTGTCAGCACGTGGGCGGGCAACTACAAGGGCGGCATCTTCCACGCCGCCCCGTGGCACGGACCGGGTGTGGGCGGGTACGTCAACGAGGATCCGTTCGCCCCGCTCCTCGACCCCGAGGCGCCGTACACCTTCGACGACCTGCGGCACACGATCCACGGCGAGGAGACGAGCTACTGGGGGTACGGCGACCGGCCGCTGATCGTCGACACCCCGCGGGCGGGCCGCAAGGTGTTCACGGGACGCTCCCACATGCCGACGCCCTCGAAGGTCCTCTGGTACAACAACGCGAACCTGGTCAACCAGGCCAAGTGGGCCTACGAGCTGATCCGCAACGTCAACCCCAAGGTCGACCTGATCGTCGACCAGCAGATCGAGTGGACGGGGTCGGCCGAGAACGCGGACGTGATCCTGCCCGCGAACAGCTGGCTGGAGTTCGAGACGCTCGAGCTCGGCGGTTCGTGCAGCAACCCGTTCCTGCAACTGTGGAAGGGCGGGATCCAGCCGCTGTACGACACCCGTGACGACGTCGCGATCTTCGCGAACGCCGCCGCTGCTCTGAGCGACCTGACCGGTGACCGCCGGTTCCGGGATAACTGGGTGTTCGCCCTGGAGGGGCGTCCGGAGGTCTACCTCGACCGTGTGCTGCAGGCGGCGTTCACGACCAGCGGCTACAACGTGGCCGACATCCTGGAGGGGCGCTACGGGGAGCCCGGCGGGGCGCTGATGCAGTACCGCACCTACCCCAGGATCCCGTTCTGGGAGCAGCTCGCGGACGACCTGCCCTTCTACACCGACACCGGGCGGATGAACGCCTACGTCGACCTCCCCGAGGCGATCGAGTACGGCGAGAACCTGATCGTCCACCGGGAGGCCGTCGAAGCGACCCCGTACCTCCCGAACGTGATCGTCTCGACCAGCCCGTTCATCCGTCCCGACGACTACGGCATCCCTCCTGAGGAGGTCGACGCCGACATGCGTCAGGTCCGCAACCTGAAGATGTCGTGGGATGAGGTGAAGCGGACCCGCAACCCGTTGGTCGACGCCGGCTACCGGTTCCTGTGCCTGACCCCGAAGTCCCGCCACTCGGTCCACTCGTCCTGGGCCGTCACCGACTGGAACTGGATCTGGAGCTCGAACTTCAGCGATCCGTACCGGGCCGACAAGCGTCTTCCGGGCGTCGGGGACTCCCAGCTGCACATGAACCCGGCGGACGCCGAGGAGCTCGGCCTTCGGGACGGCGACTACGTCTGGGTGGACGCCAACGAGGCGGACCGTCCCTACGTGGGGTGGTCCGAGGACGACCCGTTCTACGAGGTCGCCCGGCTGATGACCCGGGTCACCTTCAACCCGTCCTACCCCCGCGGCGTCACGATGCTGAAGCACGCCTTCTACATGGCCACGACCGGCACCGTCCGCGCGCAGAAGGAACGCGAGGACGGCCGTGCGCTGGCGGAGAGCGGCTACCAGGCCAGCTTCCGCCACGGCAGCCAGCAGTCGATCACCCGCGGCTGGGCCCCTCCCATGCACCAGACGGACTCGCTGTTCCACAAGCGCGCCGCCGGGATGGGGTTCGTCTTCGGCTTCGACGTGGACAACCACGCGATCAACACGGTCCCCAAGGAGACGCTGGTGCGCGTCACCAAGGCTGCCGACGGTGGGGTCAGCGGGACCGGACCGTGGCGGGGCGCGACCACCGGGATGGCCCCGGGCACGGAGGACGAGGCCATGCAGCGCTACCTCGCCGGCGACCTGACCCGAGTGAGAGGGAGGCAGGCGTGAACCTGCCGAGCGGTGCGGACAAGCGCGCCGAAGCCGACGACCCGATGGAGCTCGTCGGGGTGACGTACGCGGTGGGATCGCCGGAGGAGGCGGACCGCGAGCTGGCACGGTGCTTCGTCGAGGAGTACGCGTTGATGGGATGGGACGCGGAGCGCATCCGCCGACTGTTCCTGAACCCGCTGTACGGCGGTCCCCACGCGATCGCGACCCGACGGGGGAAGGGCTTCGTCGATGAGGTCGTCCGCACGGTGTTCCGGCCGGAGGAGAGCTGATGGCGCAGGCGTACAACTGGCATCTCGGCCGCGACGCCGAGTACCGGTTCGAGGGCGCCTACCCGGACCGACAGTTCGCGGCGGTCTTCAACATCAACCGCTGCATCGCTTGCCAGACGTGCACGATGTCCTGCAAGTCCACCTGGACCCAGGCACCCGGTCAGGAGCTGATGTGGTGGAACAACGTCGAGACCAAGCCTTACGGGGGCTACCCGGCCCACTGGGACGTCCGCACGCTGCAACTGCTGGAGGAGGCTGACCCGGACGGCCGCACGTGGGACGGAGGCACCTCCGAGGACGTGCGTGCCCCCTACGGGCGGTACGACGGCAAGACCATCTTCGAGGCCGCGGACGGCCAGCGGGAGGTCGCGGTCGGCTACCTCCCGGAGGAGGACGACTGGAAGGCCCCGAACCTCTTCGAGGATCACGGCACCGGGTTCCCCAAGAAGGGCGCCAGCCTCCCCGAGCATGCGGGGTGGTTCTTCTACCTCGCGAGGATCTGCAACCACTGCACGTACCCCGGTTGCCTGGCGGCCTGCCCGCGCAACGCGATCTACAAGCGACCGGAGGACGGCATCGTCCTGATCGATCAGGAGCGCTGTCGCGGGTACCGCAAGTGCGTCGAGGCCTGTCCGTACAAGAAGGTGATGTACCGGCCGACGACGCGCACGAGCGAGAAGTGCATCGCCTGCTACCCGCGCATCGAGGGCAGCGACCCGCTCACCGGCGGCCAGCCCATGGAGACGCGCTGCATGTCGGCTTGCGTCGGCAAGATCCGGCTGCAGGGGCTGGTCGACGTCGAGGACGACGGCACCTGGACGCCGGACCCGCAGCACCCGCTGTACTTCCTCGTGCACGAGGAGCAGGTGGCGCTGCCGCTGTACCCGCAGTTCGGGACGCAGCCGAACATCTACTACATCCCGCCGCGCTGGGTGCCACGTGCCTACCTCCGGCAGATGTTCGGACCCGGGGTCGATCGTGCGATCGAGCGCTACACCCGCCCGTCGCGCGAGCTGCTGGCGGTCCTGCAGCTGTTCCGGGCGAGCCAGCGGATCGTCTCCCGGTTCGACATCGAACAGGGGCCGCGCATCGGCGAGATCTCGATCGGCGGTCAGACCCTCGAGTTGTTCAACGACACGGTGGTCGGCTTCGACGCCGACGGCAACGAGGTCGTCCGCGTCGATGTCGAGGAGCCCATCTTCGAACGTCCCGACAAGCTGAACTCGATCTGAGGGATCGCGATGACCACGACGACGCGGCGCGAGCCCGGCACCGGTCCGAGCACCGCGCTCGCGCGCAGCGCGATCTACTCGTTGCTGTCGAACGGGCTCGCGTACCCGGCGGAGGGACGTCTGCCGATCTTGCGGGACCGGATGGCCCCGGTCCTGCGGGACCTCGATGTGGACGATCCCGAGGTGGCCCACGCGCTCGCGGCCTGCCTCGACGCGCTCACCGGTGACCTCGGGACGCTCGGACGCGCGCACCAGCTGCAGTTCACGATCATCGAACCGCGCGACTGCCCGACGTACGAGACCGCGTACCGGGGACGTGACGTGTTCCGTCAGGCCAACGTGATGGCCGACGTCGCGGGGTGTTACGCGGCCCACGGGCTACAGGTCGGAACGGGTGAACGCGAACGCCCCGATCACATCACGGTCGAGCTGGAGTTCATGGCGTTCCTGACGGCACAGCAGGCGTACGCGCT
>CAZDIF010000247.1:0-4436 GCA_964505365.1 uncultured Actinomycetota bacterium | reverse complement strand
ACAACGAACGGGTCGTCATGCTCTTGACCTACAGCGCCTCCATCCGCGACGTCATCCTGTTCCCGACGCTGCGCCCCGAGCAGCCCTGATGCTGCGCGACGCCCCGACGGTGTGCGTGTTCTGCTCGTCCGCCGACGGCGTGGGCACCACCTACCACGACCTCGCCGGCGAGGTCGGCGCCGCCCTCGGCCGTCGCGGGTGGAACCTGCTGTACGGCGGCACCCCGGTGGGCACGATGGGCACCCTCGCGGTGGCCGCCCGCGAGGCCGGCGCCGGCGTGATCGGGGTGCCCCTCGACGTGTTCGTCGACCGGGGCATCCACGACCTGGACGCCGACGAGCTGATCGCGACCGACACCCTGGGCCGCCGCAAGGACGTGATGCTGTCGCGGTCCGACGCCTTCGTGGCCCTGCCCGGAGGGTTCGGGACCCTCGACGAGGTCGTCGAGGTGATCTCGCAGCGCCAGCTCGGGATGCACGACAAGCCGCTCGTGCTGGTCGACCACCGCGGCTTCTTCGCGCCGCTGCTGGCGTTCTTCGAGCTGCTGCGGTCGCAGCGGCTGGCCTACGAGAACACCGTCGGCGCCTACCAGGTCGTCGAGACCTCCGAGGCGGCCGTCACGACCCTGGTGCACCACTTCGCCGGGTGACCGGCGGCGTCAGCGGCCCTCCAGCCACTCGGCGAGCCGCCGCGCCGACCCGGCCGGGTCCGCCGGGTCGAACGCGGGGGCGTCGGTCACCTCGCTGTCGTCCGCCTCCCCCTCCGGCCCCTGGTCGACCGCGTCGCTACCGACGATGGCGGCCAGGGCGAGGACGACCAGGCCGAGGACGAACGCCGCACGCCGCCGCCGCAGCGGCAGCCGGCCCTCGGGGGAGGTGGAGGGGCTGGGCGCCGGCGGTGTCGGCGCCGCGTCGGCGTCCCCGTCCGGTGGCGGGGCGACCGGGAGGGGCTCGGTCGCCGGCATCGCGTCGACATCCCGGTCCGGGGAGCCGGGCAGCAGTGCCAGCGCGGTGTCGGCGTCGCGGGGCCGGTGCCCGGGGTCACGGTGGGTGCAGGACGCCACCAGCGTCGCGAGCTCGTGGTCGGGAGGGAAGGGCGAGGCGTGGTGGCCCGAGATCGCGAACCGCAGCGTCACCCCGACGGCGAACAGGTCGCTGGCCACCGTCGCCGCCTGGCCGTCGAGGCGCTCGGGAGCCACGTACGGCCGCGTTCCCATGACCGTGGCCACGCCGGTGAGTGTCTCGTCCTCGGGCCCCCGGGCGATCCCGAAGTCCGACAGCAGCGCGTTGCCGTCGGGGTCGAACAGGATGTTGCGCGGTGTCAGGTCGCGGTGGAGCACGCCCGTGGCGTGGGTCGCCGCGACGCCCGCCAGCACGTCCTCGGCGAGCCGGCGGCAGTCAGCAGGGTCCAGGGGCCCGTCCCGCTCGACGCGGTCGGCGAGGCTCGGTCCCTCCACCAGGTGCATCACCAGGTAGGGGACCTCGTCGTCGAGCCCGGCATCGTGCAGGGTGACCACGTTCGGGTGCTGGATCCGGGCGGCCGTCGCCGCCTCGCGCCGGAAGCGCTCGACCCCGGTCTCGTGGAGCGCCGTGAGGACCTTGACGGCCACGGCACGGTCGAGGCGGCGGTCGTGCGCCCGGTACACGCGCCCCGCGCCGCCGCGGCCGATCTCGTCCTGCAGTTCATAGCGGTTCGACAGCAGGCGCGGCTGCGACGACTCCATCAGTCGTTCCCCCGACCGGGTCCGTTGCCACCCCCGGGCCCGTTGCCGCGCCCCGGGTTGTTCGGCGGGCCCCCGTCGTCATCGTCGTCACCGTTGCCGTTCCCCTCGTCGTCGTCCTCGTCGTCGCCGTCAGCCGGCGGCGGCTCGGTGTCGGTCGCCGTGGGGCTGGGCGAGGGCTGCGGCGGCGGGCACTGGACCGTGCGGCCGAGCTGCTGGACGAAGTCCTCCATGGCGTCGCGAACCGGGGCCTCGAGTGCCTCGTCCTGCACGGGCAGGGCCTCGGCGACATCGAGCGCGCGGCAGGGTTCGTCCTGCTCGAGGAGGTCGGCGACACGCTCCACCTCGTCGGCGAGCGCTCGGGGATCGGTCGTCGACGACGACTGGCACGCGGCGGCGAGCACAGCGGTGAGGACCAGGGCGAGGCGGGCGCGAGGCATGGGACGAGGATACGGCCGGCCGGTCCCGTCCCGCCCTGCTCATTCGTCCCGGTGGGCCCGCTGCCGTGCGCGGTGCGCCGCCACGTTGGCGCGGTTCGAGCACGTGGTCGAGCAGTACCGGCGCGAGTGGTTCCGGGAGGTGTCCACGAAGACGTCCCAGCAGCCGGAGGTGTCCTCGGCGCACTGGCCGCGGCGGTCCATGCCGACCTCCAGCAACCACACGGCCAGCCCGAAGGTGGCCGTGGCCACGAGGAAGTCCCCCGGCGCTCGGTCGTCGCCGGACAGGTGCAGGTGCCAGTCCTTCGCGTCGTGACCCGACACCAGCGGATGGACCGGGAAGCGCTGCAGCAGGTCGTTGAGCCGTTCCACCGCGGCGTGGTCGTCGGGGGCGGTCATCACGTCACGGAAGTCCTGCCGGACCGTACGGAGCAGCTCGAGGTCGTCCTCGGCCGCCCGCTCGGCCCCGCGCACGCGGCCGGACAGGAACGCCCGCGCCGCATCGACATCGGGCAGGCCCTCGGGATCCTCGCGCGTCGGGTCCCACGTGTTGGCGAGGTCGATGGCGTGCTGACCGTAAGAGGCAATATCCATTTGCGCCCATTACTCCAATCGCGTATGGTGTAAGAGTCGAGATCGCAGTAAGCATCTTACAGGAGCGGAGGCCGCCGCACCACCGGCGCCTCCTGCAGGACAGGAGCCAGCATGCACCCCGCCCTCGCCGACGTCATCGCCCGGGAGCACGCCCGCCGGATGGACGAGTACGCGCGCACCTACCACCTGCGGCACCAGGAACGCGTGCGCCGCCAGCGTCGGGTCCGCGCGATCCGCCTGGGTGGGGCCAGGGTCCTGCTGGCCCTCGCCGCACGCCTGGACCCCGGCATCCGCACCCGGGGTCTGCGCCCCGCGGCACATCGCTGAGGTCCGGCCGCGTCACTCCACGAACCGAGGCTCGTGGCCGGCCAGCCCGTGGTGCAGCTCGTGCGGGAGCCCGACCATGTCGCCGGGACGTGGGACGGTGGCCCGTGAGAGGAACTGCCCGGCCACCTCGCGGGCCCGGTCGATGAACGCCGGGGTCGAGGCGAACGACAGCGGCTCGCGGCCGGAGACCTCGGGTCGGTCGAGGTACAGCACCGGGACCTCGGCCGCGATGTCCTTCGCCTCCACCAGCACGCGCTGGCGGATGGCGGTGCCGAAGGCCGCGACCACCACGGCCGGCAGCCCCCGGGGCTCCTTCTCCCGGTGGTGGATGTCGCCCGGGTCGAGCACCACGATCGACGCGGCCCCCATCCGCAGGGCCGACAGCATCGGGACCTGTGCGGTCACCCCGCCGTCCCAGTAGGGCTGGCCGTCGATCCGGACCGTGGGCAGGACGCCGGGGATCGCCGCGCTGGCGGCCAGCGGGTCGCCGACCGGACCGGAGGTGAACACGTTCGGATGGCCGGTCAGGACGTGGCTCGTCACGACCCCGAAGGGCAGCTGCAGCTGCTCGAACGTCGCTCGCCGACCGAGCACCGTGCGCACGAGGCGACGCACCCCGGTGTCGGGATACAGGGTTCGGCCCCACAGGACGCGCACGGCCTGCCGCAGCCGGCCGCCGGGGAAGACGTCCGGGGTCGTCAGCGAGCGCCACACCCCGTCGAGCTCCTCGGCGGCCCGCCCCGGGTCCCCCTCGCGTGCGAGGAGCGCCCCGTTCAGCGCGCCCACCGAGGTCCCCACGACCAGGTCGGGCGTGACCTCGTGCTCGGCGAGGGCCGCGAGCATGCCGACCTGCATCGCCCCGAGGGTGGCGCCACCGGCCAGCACGAACCCGATCGGGCGGGGCAGGGCGTCGAACCGGCCCATGGGCGTCCTTGCTTCTCAGGCAACCTGCGCGCCAGAGGCTAAGAGACAGGTCGAGCCGGAACATCGACCCGTACCGTGGCCGTTGTTCCCTTCACCACCTCCCCACCGATGCCGAGAACTTGACAGGGGAGGTTCCGCAGCCATCCCGCCACCGTACGATGCGTCCGCAGGGTTGACGTCTCTCCTACCGTGAGAGCATCCCCCAAGACGCGGGAGATCCGCAATGTTCGAGCGCTTCACCGACCGGGCCCGTCGGGTCGTCGTCCTCGCCCAGGAAGAGGCGAGGATGCTCAACCACAACTACATCGGGACCGAGCACATCCTCCTCGGCCTCATCCACGAGGGTGAGGGCGTGGCCGCGAAGGCGCTCGAGTCGATGAACATCTCGCTGCAGGCCGTCCGCGACCAGGTCCAGGAGATCATCGGCAAGGGCC
>CAZDIF010000246.1:0-4437 GCA_964505365.1 uncultured Actinomycetota bacterium | reverse complement strand
ACCGCCGGTCGTCGGGCGCGCCGATGGCCCTGTTCCGGGATCGCTGGCAGCTCGAACGCATCCAGCGGGACCATCCCGAACTGGTGCTGGACCAGATCGTCACGGCCTGAACAGCACGGCCTCCGCGCCGTCGATGTGGACGCGGGGATGGTCCGGGGACGTACGGTGGAGTGCAGTCCGCGGGCCAGGTGGGCCGCGGGGAGAGGGAGGGGCTCGGTGGTACCCACGGACACCCAGCTGGAGCGGGGCCGCGCGGCGTACGCGGAGCTGTCGTGGACGACCGCGTACCGCTCGCTCGCGCAGGCGGACGAGGCGGCACCGCTCGACGTCGACGATCTGTGGTTGCTGGCCACGGCCGCGTACATGCTTGGGCGCGACGACGAGTACGTCCGCCACGTCAAGCGTGTCCACCACGCCCACATGGACCGAGGGCAACCACTCGAGGCGGTCCGGTCCGCGTTCTGGATCGGGCTCAACCTGGCCATGCGCGGTCAGGCCGGGCGCGCCACCGGTTGGTTCCGTCGCGCCCAACGACTCCTCGACCAGGGCCCCTCCGACTCCGTCGAGCGCGGATACCTACTCGTTCCCACCCTGCTCCAGCAGATGGAGGCTGGCACGTTCGAACAGGCCAGGGCCACGGCCGCGACCGCAGTCGAGATCAGTGAGCGATTCGGCGACCACGACCTCTTCGCCATCGCTGCCCACGAGGAGGGCCATGCGCTCCTGGAACTGGGGCAGGTCGAGGAAGGCCTGACGCTGCTGGACGAGGCGATGGTCGTGGTCACGGAGGGGGACCTGTGGCCGGTCGTGACCGGCATCGTCTACTGCAGCGTCATCGGCTACTGCCAGGAGTTCGGCCTGTTCCACCGGTCCCAGGAGTGGACCCTCGCGCTGTCGAACTGGTGTGACCGACAACCCGACCTCCTCGCCTTCACCGGGGTGTGCCATGTCCACCGCGCCGAGATCCTCGAGCTCCGCGGGGCCTGGTCCGAGGCCCTCGAGGAGGCACGGCTGGCCGGTCGGCGCTGCAAACTCGTCCACGATCGCGTGTCGGCGGGACAAGCGCGCTACCGGGAGGGCGAGGTCCACCGTCTCCGGGGTGAGTATGAGGCCGCGGCGAACGCCTACCGCGACGCGACCAGTCTCGGGTGGGAGCCCCAACCCGGGTTCGCCCTGCTGCAACTGGCGACGGGTGACCAGCAGGCGGCACTGGCGGCGATCCGCCGCTGCGTGGCCGAGTCGGACCCGGGACGGGCGCGCGCCCAACTCCTGGCGGCGCACGTCGAGATCGCCCTGGCAGCGGACGAGGTCGACGAGGCCACGCAGGCATGCGAGGAGCTCGAGGCCATCGGTACCACCTACGACGCCACCGTGCTGGGCACCCTGGCTCGGCACGCCCGGGGCGCGGTCGAGCTGGCGCGGGACCGGCCCGCCGCGGCGCTGACCGCCCTGCGAGCCGCGGCGCAGGAGTGGCTGGAGCTCGAGGCGGATCACGATGCCGCACGGGCCCACGTGCTGACCGGCGAGGCCTGTCGCCGGCTCGCCGATGACTCCGCCGCGGCGATGCACTTCGACGTGGCCCGACAGACCCTGACCAAACTCGGCGCCGCGCCGGACATCGCGCGACTCGACGAGCTCGAGGGGCGGCGAGCCACCGACGACTCGATCCTGTCGCCCCGGGAGCTGGAGGTGCTTCGCCTCGTGGCTGCCGGCGAGACGAACCGGTCCATTGCGGAGGGCCTGGTCGTCAGCGAACGAACGGTCGAGCGGCACGTCAGCAACATCTTCACCAAGCTCGGCGTGTCGTCCCGTTCGGCAGCGACGGCGTACGCGTACGAGCACGGACTGGTCGCCGGCCGCCACCGATCGGCGTGACGGGAACCACGTAGCGTCCGACCTGCGAGATTGGGTGGTTCCTCCGAAGTTGTTGACCCGGGGCCGTCCGTAGCGTGAAGCGCGATCACATCGGACGAAGGGCCCGCCATGAGCAGCACGCGCGACACGACCGCGACCCCGCACCAGGGGCCACGACACCAGCTGATCGCCGACCTGCCGGTGTCCGAACGACGGTTGCACCTGCAAGGGATCACGACCCCGGTCCTGGAGGGCGGCGACGGCCCACCGGTCGTCCTGCTCCACGGTCCGGGCTATCACGCCACGTCGTGGCGGCGGATCATCCCGGACCTCGTGCGGACCCACCACGTCATCGTCCCGGACCTGCCGGGGCACGGTGCCTCGACGGTGGACGAGGGCAGCCTCGACGGTGACCGGATGTTGGCGTGGCTCGGTGACCTCATCGACGCAACCTGTGCCGAGCCACCGACGCTGGTGGGCAAGCTCGCCGGGGGCGGGCTCGCCGCGCACTTCGCCGCCACGTCGGACGTGGGGCTGCACCAGGTGGTCCTGATCCAGGCCCTCGGCCTGCGGCCGTTCGAGCCGCCCCCGGACTTCGGGCAGGCCCTGGGGACGTTTGCGGAGGACCCGAACGAACAGACGCACGACGACTTCTGGGGGAAGTGCGTCGTCGACCTCGACGGCGTGCGTGACCGGATGGGGGCGACCTGGGACCATTTCCGGGCCTACAACATCGAAACGGCCCAGTCGCCGGCGGTCGCCGAGGCGCGGGACGCAATGCTGGCGGCGTACGGGTTCCGGGCGCTGCCCGACGAGGTCCTCCGCCGGGTCCCCGACGGCACGGCGCTGATCTGGGGGGCAGAACATCGCCCGACCCCGCTCGAGGTCGCCGAGGACATGAGCGCTCGGTACGGCTGGTCCCTCCACGTCATCGACGACTGCGGCGACCCCCTGATCGAGCGCCCCGACGCATTCCTCACGACCCTGCGAACGGTGATGTCGGCCTCGCAGAGGGAGGTGGCGCGATGACCGCCACGACCGCCCCGATCACCGGAGTCGATCAGCAACCCGTGCAGGTGAGCCACGACGACATCGACCGGCTGGATGCACGGATCGTCGGCAGGATCCTGCGCGGCAGGGAGCCCGGCTGGGACGAGGCGGTGCTGCTGTGGAACGCGGCCGTCGCCTCGCAGCCCGCCCTGGTGGTCCAGCCCGAGGTGGCCGCCGATGTTGCCGAGACGATCCGGTTCGTCCGCGACCGCGGCCTCGCCGTGAGCGTGAAGGGAGGAGGGCACAACATCGCCGGGACCGCGATCGTCCCGGGCGGAGTGACCCTGGACATGAGCCGCATGAAGAACATCGACGTCGACCCGGACACGCGGACTGCTGTGGTCGGGGCGGGCTGCCTGCTCGGGGACATGGACCGTGCCACCCAGACGCACGGCCTGGCCACGCCGCTCGGGTTCATCTCCGAGACTGGTGTCGCCGGCCTGACGCTCGGGGGCGGGCTCGGCTACCTCACCCGTCGCTTCGGCTGGACGGTCGACAACCTCGAGGCCGTCGAGATCGTGACGGCCGACGGCGAGGTGCTCACCGCCGACCACGAGCAGCACCCGGACCTGTTCTGGGCGTTGCGCGGGGGTGGAGGGAACTTCGGCGTCGTGACGAGGTTCAGCTTCCGCCTGCACGACGTCGGGCCCGAGGTGTTCGGCGGGCTGATCGCCTGGCCATTCGAACGGACGGCTGAGATCCAGGAGGCGTACCGTGACCTGACGGCGCAGGCGCCCCGGGAGCTCTCGGTGTGGCTCAACCTGGTCACGGCCCCACCCGCACCCTTCGTGCCGCCCGAGTGGCACGGTGAACGCGTGTGCGCCATGGCGGTCTGCTACAGCGGCGACCTCGACCGTGTCGACGAGGTGATCGCACCGATCCGTGCGCTCGACGGCCCGGTGATCGACGTGCTCGGGGTCCAGCCCTACGTCCAAATGCAGTCCTACCTCGACGACGGCGAGCCGAAGGGACTCGCCTACTACTGGAAGACCGAGTACCTCACGGACCTCGACGACGGCCTGTTGGCCGCCACGCGAACGGCCTTCGCGCGGTGTCCCATGCCACAGGCGCAGCTGGGGATCCTCCACCTTGCCGGGGCGCTCAACGACCGCGACGCCGATGACGGGGCGGTCGGCAACCGCGACATCGCCTACGCGGTCGGTGTGCTGGGCGCCTGGGACGCCGACCACGCGGACGGGCCAGCGTTCGAACAGTGGGTGCGCGAAGCCCACGCGAGCGTCCGCCCGTTCTCGACCGGCCGGACCTACATCAACTTCCAGACCGCCGACGAGGGCGACGAGCGCATCGCCGCTACCTACGGCGACAACTACCGCCGCCTCGCGGAGATCAAGCGCAGGTACGACCCGGACAACCTGTTCCGGGCGAACCGCAACATCCCCCCGTCCTGACCACGGTGAGACGAACCGTCGTCGGTTCGTCCACGTGCCGAGGCGACCGCGCCATGCGGCACACTTGGTGGCCATGAGCCCACTCGTGCTCCGCCCACCTCGGCCCGAGGACGAGGCCGTGATC
>CAZDIF010000245.1:0-4476 GCA_964505365.1 uncultured Actinomycetota bacterium | reverse complement strand
GGCACCGTGGTCGTGACCGGGTCGCTCTACCTCGTGGGCGCCGTCCGCGACCTGCTGCTGCCCCGTCGCTGACGACGGCACCCTCCGCCGGTTCTGAAACTTCTCTTGCGTGATCAGTGATATATCAGTAGTGTGCCCACCGTGGATGCGGCGTCTGCCTGCCGGCGTCCACGGGAGCACATCGTCGTGACCGGGAACCCCCGCGCGTTGGCCGACCTGTCGGTGCTCGTGCCCGAGCACGCGGCCACGGACTCGATGAGCCGGCAGGCCTACTTCCTGCTGCGGGACCGCATCGTCACCCTGCAGCTGCCCCCGGGCACGCTGGTCAACGAGCGCGACCTCATGGAGGAGCTCGGGCTCGGCCGCAGCCCCGTGCGCGACGCCCTGCACCGCCTGGCCGACGACGGCCTCGTGGAGGTCTACCCCCGCCGCGGCATCTACGTCGGCCCGGTCGACGTCGGCGACCTCGGATCGATCTCCGAGGTCCGCGCCGAGCTGGAGGGCTTCGCCGCCCGCCTGGCGGCCCAGCGGGTCACCGACGAGGACCGCGAGGACATCTACGCGCTGCTCGCCGAGGTGGACGCCGCCACGGCCGACCTCGACGAGCACCACCTCATCCACCTGGACCAGCGCATCCACCGCCTGGTCTACCGAATCACCCGCAACGAGTTCCTCGAGGCCGCCCTCGACCGCTGGTTCGTGCTGGCCCTGCGCCTGTGGTTCCTCGCGCTGGACCGGGTCGAGCGGCTCGAGGACGCCGTGCACGAGCACCACGGGCTGCTCACCGCCATCGCGAAGGGGGACGCCGACACCGCCGAGGCCGTGGCCCGCAGCCACGTCGTCGGGTTCGAACGCCAGATCCGCCAACTGCTGTAACCATCCAAGGGAGCCACCCATGGCCGAGGTTCCGTCACACGCCAGCGTCGTCGTCATCGGGGCCGGCATCGTCGGCAACGCGATCGTCGGACACCTCGCCAAGCACGGGTGGACCGACATCCTCCTGGTCGACAAGGGACCGCTGCCCGACCCCGGCGGGTCGACCGGGCACGCCTCCAACTTCATCTTCCCCGTCGACCACGGCAAGGAGATCGCCCTGCTGACGCTGGAGTCCCAGCGCCAGTACGAGGAGATGGGCGTCAACACCACCTGCGGCGGCATCGAGGTGGCCCGGACGCCCGAGCGCATGGAGGAACTGCGGCGCCGGATGGCCTCCGCCAAGGCCTGGGGGGTCGAGTCCGAGCTGCTCACCCCCGCCGAGGTCGTCGACCTCGTCCCGTTCGTGGACCCGAACGTCATCCTCGGTGGGTTCCACACGCCGTCGGTGTCGGTGGTCGACCCGCTGCAGGCCGGCACGCTGTTCCGCGGGTGGGCGACCGACGCCGGGGCCCTGACCATCTCCGCCAACACCGAGGTGGAGGGCATCGACGTCGAGCGGGGCCGCGTCCGTGCCGTGCGCACCGACCACGGCACGGTCCGCTGCGACCACGTCGTGATCGCCTGCGGGGTGTGGAGCCCACGCATCGCCGCCATGGCCGGTGCCACCATCCCGCTCACCCCGGCCGTGCACCAGATGATCGACGTCGGCCCCATCCCCCTGCTGGAGCAGACGCGGACGGAGATCGCCTATCCAATCGTCCGCGACGTCGACAAGAACATGTACGAGCGGCAGAACGGCGGCGACATGGAGGTGGGCTCGTACGCCCACCGGCCGATCCTGCACGCCCCCGACGAGATCCCCTCGATCGCGGCCTCGGCCCTGTCCCCCACCCAGCTGCCGTTCACCGAGGCGGACTTCGACCCCCAGATGGCCGACGCGCTGGAGCTGATGCCCGAGCTGCTCGACACCCCGGGCGCGGGCATCAAGCACGCCATCAACGGGCTGTTGTCGCTGACACCCGACGGCGCGCCGCTGCTGGGCGAGACCGTCGAGGTCGGCGGGCTGTGGTCGGCGGCGGCCGTGTGGATCAAGGAGGGCCCCGGGGTCGGGAAGATGATCGCGGAGTGGATGACCGACGGCGCCCCCGAGCTCGACCCGCACGGTGCGGACATCGCCCGGTTCACGCCCAACCAGCGGACCCGGCACCACGTCGCCGCCCGCGCCAACGAGGGGTTCAACAAGACCTACGGGATCGTCCACCCTCGCGAGCAGTGGGAGTCGGACCGCGGCGTCCGGCTGTCGTCGCTGCACCGCCGGACCGAGGCCCTGGGCGCGGTGTACTTCGAGGCTGGCGGGTGGGAGCGGCCCCAGTGGTACCGGTCCAACGAGCCGCTGCTGGACGAGTTCGCCGACCGCATCCCCGAACGCCCGCACGAGTGGGACGCCCGCTGGTGGTCGCCGATCATCAACGCCGAGCACCTCGCCCTGCGCGAGCGGGTCGGGATGATCGACCTCACCGCGTTCACGATCTTCGAGGTGACCGGACCCGGGGCGTGCGCCTGGCTCGACTCGATGGTCGTCGCGAACATGGACCGCGAGCCCGGCCGCATCATGTACACGCCGGTGCTGACCTACAACGGCGGCTTCCGCAGCGACCTGACCGTCGTCCGGCTCGGCTGGGACCACTACCGGATCATCACCGGGGGCGGCGACTGGGGCCGGGACCTGAAGTGGTTCACCGACCACCTGCCCGAGGACGGCTCGGCGCACCTCGCCGACGCGACGAGTGCGTGGACCACGATCGGCGTGTGGGGGCCGTACGCCCGCGAGGTCGTGTCGCAGGTGACCGACCACGACCTGTCCAACGACGCCTTCGGGTTCGGACGGGCCCAGTGGGCCGAGATCGGCGGGATCCGGGCGCTGATGATCCGGATCTCCTACGTCGGCGACCTCGGCTGGGAGATCCACGCGCCGATGGAGCAGGGCGAGCGGCTGTGGGACGTGCTCTGGGAGGCCGGCCAGCCGTTCGGCATCGTCCCGGCCGGGGCCGGCGTCTACGGCTCCACCGGACGGATGGAGAAGGGCTACCGCCTCATGGGGGCCGAGCTGGAATCCGAGTACGACCCGGTCGAAGCCGGCCTGGCCCTGCCGAAGGTCAAGGCCGCGGACTTCATCGGCAAGCCGGCCTACCTCGCCGCCCGCGAGGCCGATCCCGTGGCGCGGCTGTGCACCCTCACCGTCGACGACCACACCTCCGCCGCGGGCATCCCCCGCTACCCGCAGGGCGGCGAGCCGATCGTGACGCCCGACGGCCAGCGGATCGTCGACGGGCGGGGCCGGCCGTCGTACGTCACCAGCGCCGGCGCGGGACCGTCGGTCGGCGCGTACCTGCTGATGGCCTACCTGCCCGCCGACCTCGCCGTCGAGGGCACCCAGCTGGCGGTGCAGTACATGGGCGAGCACTACCCGGTGACCGTCGCCGTGGCCGGACGCCAGCCCCTGTTCGACCCGGACGACAAGCGCATGAAGGCCTGACATCGTGAACGTCCTGGTCTGTGTCAAGCGTGTCCCCGCCCCCGGGGCCGCCATCGTGCTGACCGAGGACGGCCTGCGGATCGACGACCGCCTGCTGGGCTTCACCGTCAGCCCCCACGAGGAGTGCGCCGTCGAGGAGGCCGTCCGGCTCGTGGCCGAGCACGGTGGTGCCTCGACGGTGCTCACCCTCGGTCCGGACGCGGCGGAGGAACAGCTGCGGCAGGCGCTGGCGATCGGGGTCGACCACGCGGTGCTGCTCGAGACCGACGGGGCCGAGTGGGGGCCGCTGGCGGTCGCCGGTGCCATCGCCGACGCCGTCGGCACCCTGGAGGCCGAGGGCCAGCCGTTCGACCTGGTGCTGTTCGGCAACGAGTCCGCGGACGCCGCGAACTTCCAGATCGGCATCCGGGTCGCCCATGCGCTCGGCCGGCCCGTCGTCAGCGGCGTCAAGGCGATCGAGGTCGGCGACGGGACGGTCACGCTGCACCGGGGCGTCGACGACGGGTTCGAGGTGTGCGAGCTGCCGCTGCCGGCCGTGGCAGCCGTGAAGGAGGGCCTGAACCTCCCGCGGTACCCGACGATGCGCGGGCGGTTGCGTGCGGCGCGGACGGAGGTCCAGCGGATGAAGCCCCTCGAACGGGACGATGGCCTGGCCACCGTCGGGCTGCGGCACCCGGCCCAGGTGCAGACCGAGACCGAGGTGCTGGGGTCGGGTCCCGACGCCGTGCCCGCGGTGATGCGGCTCCTCGACGAGGCGGGGCTGTTGTGACGAGCGTCCTGGCCTGGGTCGAGCACGACGACGGCGTCCTGCGGGAGTCGTCCCGGAAGCTGCTGACGTTCGCGCGCGGCGTCGCCGAGGCCCACGGGGTCGACCTCGAGGTGGCGACGATCGGTCCGATCGACGACGACGGCCTCGCGGTGGTGCGGGACCAGGGGGTCGCGAGGGCCACCGTCGTCGTCCACGACCTGCTCGCCGACTACACGCCGGCGGGGTGGGCGGAAGGGGTCGCCCAGCTGGTCCGGTCACGGGAGCCACGGGTCGTCGTCGCCGCGGCGACCGACCG
>CAZDIF010000244.1:0-4484 GCA_964505365.1 uncultured Actinomycetota bacterium | reverse complement strand
TCGGCCTGCAGGTCGGCGTAGTGGAGCAGAACGACCTCGGCCTCGTGACGGCGCTGCCACCCGGTGTCGAGGTGGTGCAGGACGCTGGCCAGACGGCCGGAGGTGGGGTCGGCCTCGAACTCCCCCTCCAGGAACTCCTGCACGAACGCGCGGTGCCCGTCGGCCCGGGTTGGCGAGGGCAGCGGCTCGCCGTCCGCCACGTCGTTCCGCAGGGCCAGCAGCCGATCGATGTCGAGATTGTCCACGTGGTGGATCCCCGAGACGAGCACGTCCCGGGGATCACGGCCGACCACCACGTACGTGACGCCCTCGTGCCGTGGAAGCCCGTCCAGCGGCACGTGGGTCTTGATGAGCCGCCGGTGGCGCTGTGCTTCGACCCGGCCGTAGACCTCATCCAACGGCTCGAGCAGGGCGTCGAGCCAGGGCGACAGCCGGTGCAGCGGCTCGGGGAACTCCGGACCGCCGAAGACCAGCAGGGCAACCAGCATCTGCGTCCACGTCGTGCCGCACTTCGACGGGGTGCTGATCAGGATGTCATCGTCACGGAAGGCGAACCCGTTCCAGCGCGCGCTGTCGGCGAGCCACCCCTGATACCTGACAGTGGACGTCACGTCTTGACCCCACGTCGACCGCACCCAGCATGCCACCCACGACCAACATCGACCAGCCCTCCATCCTGGCTGGCGATGCACCGCAGCGTCGCTGTACCGGCATCCCGGATGCCGCCGTGACGCAGGCACGCTGTCCCCGTGGGCGGACTCGAGTTGCTCAGACCGTACGAAGAGCCGAGTCGCACTTGTCACGGACTTGTCACGCGGCCTGCAGTACCCAACCTCCGGGGCTGGGCGCAGCACCGCGTCTTGCTCGGCTCCTCGCGATGGCCGCTGCTCGCCCCCTCCTACACCACTTCCTGGGACTCACCCGGGTTCGCGCTCACGCCCGAGAGTCTCCGGTGATCCCGGTGCGGTTCAAGTCGTCATTCGGACGTCTTGCCCCAGGGTCTCACGTCGGACCGTGTCAGCCAGACGACGCTTGGGCGAGATCTGGATCGGGACGGTGGATGTCGATCGCGGTGACCTCCACAATCTCGTCGCACGGCAGGTCCGCGCTACGGGCGTGCTCGGCGAGGGCCTCGGCGCTGGTTGCCTGGTAGAGGCAGACCGTGCCAAGGGTCCCCTCGGGCTCGTCGATCAGGTAGCTGCGGATCTTGCGGAGTTCGTCGGAGTGGCGGGCGGCCTCGGCGTTCGAGCGCGC
Organism: uncultured Actinomycetota bacterium; assembly: GCA_964505365.1. Taxonomy (GTDB): domain Bacteria; phylum Actinomycetota; class Nitriliruptoria; order Nitriliruptorales; family Nitriliruptoraceae; genus CAWCLK01. The sequence continues at coordinate 3,230 of CAZDIF010000244.1, read as the reverse complement.
GTCAGCTGCCTCGAGTTCATCGGTCGTGCTCCAGCCGCCTCGGCGGAAGATCGCGTAGTACCGCATCGCTGTCTCCTTGGTTGGTGGTTCCAGCGGACGAGGGGCACGCTGCCACGCGTGCCTCGCAGGCCGATCACAGCTGGATAACGGCTCCTGACGGCCATGCGTCGGGCACCGTCGCGGCCGCGAGGGGCCTACCATCTGGGGTGCTCTCCGCGCGGCGCAACCGGGAGTGGGACCAGTCGACTTCAGGGTGCTCGGCTCGCTGCAGGTCACGCGGCATGGCGTGCCCGTCGAGATCGGCAGCCCGTCCCAGCGCACCCTGCTCGCGGCGCTACTCGTGCGCCCCGGTGCGGTCGTGTCGGCCGACCGCCTCATGGACGCCCTGTGGGGCGATGACCCACCGAGCACGGCCCTGGAGAGCCTGCGCACCCACGTGTACCGGCTGCGTCGTGCGCTGGAGGCCGACGATGCGGACGAGGTGGTGCTGACCCGTGCGCCCGGGTACGTGGCGTCGGTCGAGCCCGAGATGATCGATGCGGCGCGGTTCGAACGCCTCGTCGCACGGGCGCGGGAGCAGGCGTCCGAGCGCCCCCGGGCCGCGGCCGCGTGGCTCGAGGAGGCGCTGGCATTGTGGCGTGGCCCCGCGTTCGCGGAGTTCGCCGACGAGCCGTTCGCACGGTCGGAGGCGCGCCGGCTCGACGAGGTACGGCTGGCCGCCAGCGTGGACCTGCTCGAGTGCAAGCTCACGCTGGGTCGCCACGCGGAGGTGGCCGCCGATGCCGAGGCGCTGGTGGCCGAGCACCCCCTTCGCGAGCGCGTCCACGAGCAGCTCATCCTCGCCCGGTACCGCTGCGGCCAGCAGTCACGGGCACTGGACACCTACCGCTCGCTGCGCGAGCACCTCGACACCGAACTCGGGCTCGAGCCCTCCGCCCGGCTGCAGGAGCTCGAAGCGGCCGTGCTGCGCCAGGACCCCGGTCTCGACTGGACGACCCCGCCGCCCGAAACGCCAGTGGACGTGACCGCTTCGCCTCTCCGCCGAACCACGGTCGGGGACGAGCAGGCCAGCGCCACCGACTCGCCGGTCGGGTGGCTACCACCCGAGCCGACGAGCTTCGTCGGGCGCGCTGACGACGTCGCGGACGTGGTCAGCGCACTGGGTGAGCAGCGGCTGGTGTGCCTGACGGGGGTCGGCGGGGTGGGCAAGTCGCGGCTCGCTCTGCGCGTGGCTCGCGAGGCTGCGGACCGTCACCCCGACGGCGTGTGGTGGTGCGACCTGGCGTTGGTCACGGCAGCGGATGCGGTCGTCGACGTGCTTGCGGCCAGCCTCGGGGTGCACCAGCGAGGTGACGACGTGGAGGTCGCAGTGGTCGAGGCGCTCGCCAAGATGCGCGCGTTGGTCGTGGTGGACAACTGCGAGCATCTCGTCGACGAGGCCAGCCGGCTTCTCGAAGTGCTCGCACTGCGCTGCCCGCAGGTGGCCATCCTCGCCACGAGCCGCGTCGCACTCGACGTCGGCGTCGGCCAGACCCGCGTCGTCGATCCGCTACCCGTCACGCCCGACGGTTCGGACGACCGGGGGTCGCCCGCGGTGCAGCTGTTCATGGACCGCGCCCGGGCGGTGCGGCCAGACCTCGCGCTCGGGCCGGCCGACCGGGCGCGGGTCGGGGAGGTGTGCCGGCGACTCGACGGCCTGCCGCTCGCGATCGAGCTCGCCGCCGCGCGCATGCGGTCACTGAACGCCGCCGACCTCGCCGAGCGGCTGGACGACCGCTTCCGGCTGCTGTCCGAGGGCTCACGGAGGAGGCTGGCCCGCCAGCAGACGCTCCGCGCCGTCGTCGACTGGTCGTTCGACCTGCTCAGCGAGACCGAGCAGCGGCTGTTCGAACGGTTGTCGGTGTTCGCAGGTCCCTTCACGCCGGCGGACGCCGAGCGTGTCTGCGCCGGCTCCCCCGTCGAGCCTGACGAGGTCGTCGACCTCCTCGGACGCCTCGTTGACGCGTCCATGATCTCGGTCGGGCCGGCCCGGGGGGAGGTCACCTATCGACTGCTGGAGACGCTGCGGGCCTACGGGCGTGCGGCGCTGGCCGGGTCCGGCGCCCTCGATCGGTTCGAGCAGGCCCACGCCCACCACTACGTCCGGGTGGCCGAGACCGCCGAACCGGGAATCCGCGGTCCGGACGAGGCCGCGTGGGTCGACCGGCTCGACCGGGACGAGGCCAACCTCCGCCAGGCGCACCGGTGGGCGGTGGGGACCCAGGACGTGGACCTCGCGCTGCGTCTGTCGGCCGGGTTGTTCCGACACGCGCTCCTACGCTTGCGCGACGAGATGCTGCGTTGGGCGGAGGAGGCCGCGCAACTGGGCGGGACGGAGGCCCACCCGCGCTGGCCCACCGTGTGCGCGGCGGCTGGCTGGGGGTGCGGCCTGCGCGGGCAGCGCGAGCGTGCGTCCGAGCTGGCCGAGCGCGGGTTGGCGCACACCGCCCCCGGCGCCCCTGGGCACGTGGCCCTCCTCGAGGTGAAGGCCCACGTCGAGCTGTGGGAGGGCCGGCTCGACGACTGCATCGCCACGATGGACCACGCCGCCCGGTTCGCTGCAGATCCCTACGAGCTGTTTCCCTGGACCGTGCGTGCGCTCGCCCTCGCCTACGCCGGCCGCATCGACCAGGCCATCGCGATGGCCCAGCAAGCGCAATCGGACGCCGACCGGCTCGGCAACCCGACCATGATGGCTCTGGCGCGCTACTGCCTCGGCGAGGCTCTGCTCGAGCGCGACCCCGAAGCGGCCGCGGCGGTGTTCGACCAAGCAATTGACCTGGCAGCAGCGGTGCACAACCGCATGGTGCTGGGCGTCGCGGGCGTGTCGCTCATGTCCCTGCGAGCACGTCACGGTGAACCCGCGGAGGCGCTGCAGTCATCGGCCTCCGTGCTGGACCTGTGGGCGCAGACGAGCGATTGGACGCACGTGGGCGTTGGGCTGCGCAGCGTCACCGAACTGTTGGCGCGCGTGGGTCACGACGAACCCGCGGCGGTGCTCCTCGGCGCCGTCCTCGACGGCGACGTCGGCCCGCCGATCTTCGGTGCTGACGCCCAGCGTCTGGCTGCCCTCGCCGAACAGCTCGACGAGCGCCTGGGGACTGCGGCGCTCACTGCCGCCCGTGGTCACGGCCAGAGGCTGACCCCCTCAGAGGCGCTTGCCGTCGCACGGACCGAGATCAGCCGCGCAA
>CAZDIF010000243.1:0-4489 GCA_964505365.1 uncultured Actinomycetota bacterium | reverse complement strand
GATTCGAACCCGCGTCACCACCTTGAAAGGGTGGGATCCTGGACCGCTGGACGACAGGGGCACGCCCGGCACGCGCGTGCCGGGCATCAGGGCAGGCTACCGGCCCGGTCCGGCGTCCTCGCACGAGGCGGTCGAAGGTCAGGCGACCACCGAGCGGGGGTGGCGTGGCTGCACCCGGCGGCGTGAGCCGATCCCCCAGGCAAGCACCCGCCAGAGGGCCTCGACGACGATCGACCGGGAGATCTTCGACGCCCCGGCCCGCCGCTCGACGAAGGTGATCGGCACCTCGTCCAGCAGGAACCCCGACCACCAGGTGCGCAGGACCGTCTCCAGCTGGAAGCTGTAGCCGTCCGACCGCAGCCCGGCGAGGTCGATCTCCTCCAGCACGGCACGGCGGAACGCCCGGTACCCGGAGGTGGCGTCGTTCGCCGGCACGCCGGTGACGGCGCGCACGTAGCGGTTGCCCCCGGCGGACAGGGCCCGCCGGTGCCAGGCCCAGTTGCGCGTGCCGCCCCCCGGCACGTACCGGCTGCCGATGACGAGGTCGGCGTGCTGGGTCCGGCCGACCAGCTCCGGCAGGTGGCCCGGGTCGTGGGAGAGGTCGGCGTCCATCTCGACGAGCACGTCGTAGCCCTGCTCGAGCCCCCAGCCCAGCCCGGCCCGGTAGGCGGGCCCGAGGCCCTGCTTGGCCGGCCGGTGCATGACGTGCACCCGGGGGTCGCGGGCGGCCAGCTGGTCGGCCAGCCGGCCCGTGCCGTCGGGTGACTGGTCGTCGACCACCAGCACGTCGACCTCGATGGGCGTGGCCAGCACGCGGGCGACCACCTCCTCGATGGTGGCCTGCTCGTTGTAGGTCGGGACCACGACCAGCGTTCGGCTCACGAGGACTCCTGTCGGATCGCGTGGCGTCGGCGGCGCAGGGCCAGCAGCGCCAGGGCGGCCAGGCCGGCCGTCGTCACCGGGCCGAGCCAGTCGCCGGTCACGAGGAAGGGCGTGCGGCCCTCGACCAGCGAGACGGTACGGCGGCGGGTGGTGGCCTCGAAGTGCCGGGTGAGGTCGTGCACCGTGCCGTCGGGCGAGACGAAGGCCGACTGGCCACTGATCGCGGCGTGGACCACCCACCGACCGGTCTCGAGCGCCCGGAGCTGGCTCTGGGCGATGTGCTGGCGTGCCTCGCTGCTCACGCCGAACGACGCGTCGTTCGTGAGGGCCACCACGAGGTCAGCGGGCTCGTCGCCGGCGAGGACGTTCTCGCGCACGAGCCCGCCGAACAGCGTCTCGAAGCAGATCGCCACGGCGACGCGCAGGTCGTCGGCCACGGTCACCGCGTCCGGTGCCCCACCGGGGAGGGCGTCACGGGACACCTGCTGCAGCATCGGCAGGCCCCCCAGCACGCTCCGCAGCGGCAGGAACTCGCCGAACGGGACGAGCCGGCGCTTGACGTAGCCCACGTCGGCCTCCCCCTCCGTGTCGATCGCCAACGCGCTGTTGTAGAAGGTCGCCGGTCGGGGGCCGTCGAGGTTGGCGCCGACCAGCAGCCGCCCGTCGGTGGCCTCGCCGCCGGCCGCCAGCGCGTCCGCCAGCCCGGGCACGCGGTCGGGGTCGCTGTCGATGGTGCTCTCCGGCCACAGCGTGAGGTCGGGCACGCCCCCGTCGGCGACCGCCCCCTGGGTCAGTTCCACCGCCGACGACGCGATGGCCACGTCGAGGTCGGTGCCGGTCCCCGACCACGCCGACGGACCCGACGGCTGCACCAGCAGCACGTCCGCGGACCCGGTCGCCGGTGGCGGTCCCACGACGGCCATCGTCACCACGAGCCCGGTGCCCGCCAGCCACGCGATCCCGGGGTTGGCGGCCCGCAGGTGGTCGCGCACGTGCGGCCAGGCCACGGATCCGCCGGGTTCCCGTGCCGCCTCGACCGGGCGCCGGAGGGCCTCCCACGCCCCCACCGACAGCAGCACCACCGCCAGCGTGATCGCCTTCTCCCCGGCGATCCGGGCCAGCGGGGCCAGCCACGGCAGGTCCACGGTCGCCGCCCCGAGCGTGCCCCACGCGAAGCCGTTCAGCGGCACGACCCCCCGGACGGCGTCGATCCCGACCCAGGCCACGGCGACGACGAGGGGCCGGGCGCGGCCACCGGGTGCCCACCGCACCACGGCCGCCAGCAGCGCCCACCAGCCGACGTGCACGAGCGTCAGCAGGCCCCAGCCGAGGTAGCCGGCGGGCAGCACGAGCCACCACAGCAGGATCCCGTGGCCGAGCCCGCCGGCGATCCCGCCCACGGGCCAGGCCGGACGGCCGTCCCGGGCCGCCACGTCGACCGCCGCCACGAGCAGCCCCGGGACCAGGAACGCCAGCAGCGGGACGGCGAGGGGCGGCTGCGCCAGCGCGAGCGCGAGCCCGGCGCCGGCCGCGACCAGCGCGGCGCGCCAGCTCACACGCAGTCGCGGCAGAGCATCGCGTCCTCGTCGGCCAGGGCGCTCTCGCGCTTGGCCATGAAGCACGACCGGCACACGAACTCGCCCTCGCGCAGGGCGTCCTCGTCCGGGTCGTCGTCCACCTCGGCGGCCGCCACGACCGCCACGAGGTCCTCGTCGGCGGCCAGCGCGGCCGGCAGGTCGACGAGTTCCTCGTCCTCCTCGTCGCCCTCGCCCTCGGGCGCCGTGACGTCCTCGTCCTCGGCGTCCTCGTCGTACTCGAGCTCGCCGTCCGGGCCGACGTTGGAGAACCCGTCGAACTCGTCCTCGTCGTCGAACGTCTCGTCGGCGGCCTCGACGGGATCGAGTTCGTCCTCGTCGTGGCGTTGGGACGACCGGGCCATGGCGGCCTCCTTGCGCTGCCTGCCGTCCGGAGCGGCAACCGGGCGAGGGGGCGCGTTAGGTACCACGGCCGATCGTCGAGTGCAAGGGGAGGAACGACACTGGGCCGGGGCCCCGACGTGGTGTCGAGGCCCCGGCTCCGCATCGGGCGGCTCCCGCCGTTGGGGCCGCGCCCGACGGAATGGCGGCGCCGGACACGTTGTCTACTGAGCGGGAGCACTGCTTCGCCCGGATCACGGGGCCGCGATCGGGTCGGGCACGTGCCGTGTGGCCACGGCCGTCCGCCTTCGCCCTCCCGGTCGCCGGCGTCGTGTCCCGTTGCAGTGATCGGAGCATGGTGCCGGGGACGCAGGTCGTCAAGTCCGTGTGCGCCGACGCGCGCGTCGCGGTCCCCCGGTGTGCGCGGGGTGGCCCACCTTCGGTCAGTCGCGCCAGTCGGGGAGGTCCACGGTGCCGTGCGTGCGGCGGCCCCGCAGCATCGTCAGCACCGCGCGTGCGCCGCGGGGGTCCTCCGCCTCGAAGGGGTCGCCCTCCCACGCGGCCAGGTCGGCCCGCATGCCGGCGCGCACCACCCCGACGATCCGGTCCTGCCGCGCGGCGTTGCGCCCACCCAGGGTGGAGGCCGACACCGCCTCCAGTCGGGTGACCGCGTGCTCCTGCCGTTCCCGCCGCTCGGCCGCCAGCACGTGGTCCCACGGGGCCATCGGCCCGGCCGTGCTGTCGGACCCGAAGGCCAGCCCGACGCCCCGGTCGGCAAGGCGGCGCAGCGGGTTCGTCCAGGCGGCCCGCTCGGGCCCGAGCCGCGTCTCGTAGAGCCCGCCGGGCCGACCCCACCGGGTCTCGAACGAGGGCTGGGTGGAGACCACGAGACCCAGCTCGGCCACCTCGTCCAGCAGGTCGGGTCGCAGCAGCTCGGCGTGCTCGATGCGGTGCCGGAGCCGGCGCACCCCGCCCTCGAGGTAGTCGGGCAGGCTGTCGTCGACGGCCCGCCAGCAGCGCACCGCCTGCTCGATCGCCGCGTCGCCGATGGCGTGGACGGCCACCTGGATGCCGGCGTGGGTGGCCTCCAGGAACAGGTCGGTCAGGGTCGAGTCGTCGAACTCGAGGTGGCCGCGCGTGCTGGGGTCGTCGGCGTAGGGCTCGCCCAGGGCGGCGGTGTGCGAGCCGAGCGACCCGTCGAGCCAGATGTCGCCGCCGATCTGCCGCAGGTCCCGCTCGATCACGAAGGCGAGGTCGAGCCCGCCCCAGTAGGGCACGACCTCGACGGGCCACGGTCCCCGACGCCAGGCGTCGAAGTCGGACTCGCCCATCGCGTCGGGCCCGCCCATCTCGTGGACCGAGCCGATGCCCATGGCGGCCGCGTGGCGGGCCGCCGCGGACCGGGCCTCGGCCAGCTCCGCCTCGCTCATGGCCCCGACGACCCAGCGGCGGATGATCTTGTTGGCCTCGCGGCGGACGATCCCCGTGGGACGGCCGTCGGCGTCCCGGTCGACGCCCTCGCTGCGCGCGAGGGGGGCGCCCTGCAGCGTGCGGTGGTCGACGAGGCTGGAGTGGCCGTCGGCCCGGGTCAGCGTCACCGGGCAGCCACCGGCCGCCTCCGACAGCTGCTCCGGCGTCGGCAGGGCGTCGGGGAAGCCGTGGGGGTCGTAGCCGTGGCCCCACACCACGCG
>CAZDIF010000242.1:0-4516 GCA_964505365.1 uncultured Actinomycetota bacterium | reverse complement strand
CCATCGACGCCGAGATCGACACGTACGGGGCCCCGTTCCAGCAGGCGCTCGAGCAGATTGACCTGCCGCCGGACATCAGCCACATCGGGGCACGGGCCTGCCTCGCCGAGGGCCTGATCGGGGGGCGCCAGTGCACCCTGGAGGGCTACGTCTCGTTCGGCAAGGCCACCATCTACGGGGTCGTCGACTCGGTGGTCGAGCCGAACGGCTCGACCTTCCGGTGCTACCAGTACCCGTCGCAGCTGCCACGGCCCGTCCAGCGCCGGATGGCCGACATCGCCGTGGACGTGGTGACCCACGCCGAGCTGGACCACTCCTGCTTCAACATCGAGTTCTTCTACGACGAGGGGACCGGGCAGATCTGGCTGCTGGAGGTCAACACGCGCCTGTCGCTGTCGCACTGCGACCTGTTCGACAAGGTCGACGGGGCCAGCAGCCAGCGGGCGCTGCTCGACGTCGCCCTCGGCCGGGAGCCGCGGATGCCGCACCGGCACGGTCGCTACCGCGCGGCGGCCAAGTACTTCCTCCGCGCCTTCGTCGAGGATGGCGTCGTGACGCGTGCCCCCGGGGAGCGCGAGCTGGCCGAGCTGGAGGAGCGCTTCCCCTCGAGCCGGCTGGAGCTGGACGTCGCCGAGGGGGACCGGCTGTCGGAGGCCCTCAGCGTGCAGGAGTCCTACAGTTTCGAGCTCGGACGCATCTGGTTCGGGGCCGACGACCACGAGGACCTCGAGCGCAAGTTCGAGGAGATCCAGCAGCTGTTGGCCTTCGAGATCGACTGACGTCGCTCTCCCCGTCGACGAAGGAGCACCGTGAGCGCGGTCGACACCTTCCCGTACCCGGTCGAGCACACCGAGAACGTCTTCATCCCGATGTCGGACGGGACGCGGCTCGCGGCCCGGACGTGGGTCCCACAGGGCGCGGAACGCGACCCGGTCCCCGCCATCGTGGAATACATCCCCTACCGCAAGCGGGACGTCAAGCGGCAGCGCGACAACCTCGTCCACCCGTACCTCGCCGGGCACGGCTACGCGTGCCTGCGCGTCGACCTGCGGGGCAGCGGGGACGCCGACGGCGTGCTCGACGACGAGTACCTCGAGCAGGAGCTGGACGACGGCCAGGACCTGCTGCGCTGGATCGCCGAGCAGCCGTGGTGCAACGGCGCGATCGGGATGGTGGGGATCTCGTGGGGCGGCTTCAACGCCCTGCAGATCGCGGCGCGGCAGCCCCCCGAGCTGAAGGCGATCGTGTCGGTCTGTTCGTCCGATGACCGCTACGCCGACGACGTGCACTACATGGGCGGCTGCCTGCTCGGCGACAACCTGTCGTGGGCGTCGGTCATGTTCGCCTTCAACTCCATGCCGCCCGACCCCGAGATCGTCGGCGAGCGATGGCGGGACATGTGGTTCGAACGGCTCGAGTCGAGCATCCCCTGGCTGGACACCTGGCTGCGCCACCCCCACCGCGACGACTTCTGGAAGCACGGGTCCATCTGCGAGGACTACGGCGCCGTCCAGGTGCCCGTCATGGCGGTCAGCGGCTGGGCCGACGGCTACTCGAACGCGGTCTTCCGGCTGCTCGACCACCTCGACGTCCCGCGCCTCGGGCTCGTGGGACCCTGGAGCCACAAGTACCCGCACCTCGGCGTGCCCGGACCGGCGATCGGGTTCCTGCAGGAGATGCTGCGCTGGTGGGACCACTGGCTGAAGGGCGAGGACACGGGCATCATGGACGAGCCGATGCTGCGTGCCTACATGCAGGACAGCGTCGCCCCGACCACGAGTTACGACCACCGCCCCGGGCGCTGGGTCGCCGAACCCTCGTGGCCGTCGGACAGCGTCACCACCCAGCGCTACCGGCTGGGTGGACGGTGGCGGCTGATCCCCGATACGGCGGACGTGCCCGTGCACGAGCGCGAGATGACGGTGCAGTCCCCGTTGACCCTGGGGCTGTTCGCGGGCAAGTGGTGCTCGTACTCGGCCACCCCGGACCTGCCCCACGACCAGCGGGAGGAGGACGGCGGTGCCCTGGTCTTCGAATCCGCCCCGCTGGAGGAGGACCTCGAGATCCTGGGCCAACCGGTGCTCGAGGTCGAGGTGGCCAGCGACCGGCCCGTCGCGATGATCGCCGTTCGCCTGTCCGACACCGCTGCGGACGACAAGTCCACGCGCGTCACCTACGGACTGCTCAACCTGACCCATCGCGACGGCCACGAGCACCCCGAGGCCCTGACCCCCGGCGAGTTCGTGCGGGTCCGGGTGGCCCTCAACGACGTGGCCTACTCGTTCCCGGCCGGCCACCGGCTGCGGCTGGCGATCTCGACGTCGTACTGGCCGCTCGCCTGGCTGCCACCGGCGTCGGCGCGACTGATCATCCGGTCGGGCGAGAGCACCTTCGACCTGCCGGTCCGTACGGCCCGCCCGGAGGACGACAAGGTGGCCTTCGAGCCGGCCGAGACCGGCCCGCCCGTGCCGACGACACAGCTCGAGACCGGGGAGCACACCTGGATCGTGCACCGGGACCTCGCCACGGACACCTCCACGCTGGCCGTCGTCGACGACGACGGCCTGGTCCAACTCGACGACATCGACCTCGAGGTCGAGAGCCGGGTGCGCGAGTGGTACTCGAACGTGGGCGACGACTTCGAGTCCGCCCGTGGTGAGGTCGAGACGATCCGGGGGCTGCGACGGGGGGACTGGCACGTGCGCACGATCACCCGGACCGTGCTCACCTCCACGACGACGCACTTCCGGCTGCAGGCCGAGCTCGACGCGTACGAGGGGGACGCCCGGGTGTACTCGAACAACTGGCAGTACGAGATCCCGCGCGACCTCGTCTGACCCCGGCAACCGACGCCGGGCCCCCGACGGGTGATACACCTGTCCCATGGAGGACGCGGCAGACCAGCTGGAGCAGGCGCTCGACCGACTGGCCGAGGTGGCCGGCGGCGTGTCGCCCCACGACGCCATCACCGAGCTCGACGACGCCACGCTGCAGCTGTTCTGGCGCGAGTGGCCGCGCGTCTCTGGATGGGCGGGGACGCTGTGGCGGCTGCTGGACGCCGACCTCGCCGCGGCCGCCCGCCCGGCCGGCGACCCGACGTTCGACGAGATCGGCGGCTCCGGATGATGCCGCTGCGCGACATCATGGCCACCGACCTGCGCACGACCACGCCGGAGGCCAGCGTGGCGGAGGCATCGGCGACGATGGTCGACGGCCGCGTCGGGTCCGCCCTCGTGATGACCGGCACCGTGCTCGTCGGCATCGTCACGGAACGCGACGTGCTGCGCGCCGCGGCCAGCGGTCGTGACCTCGCCAACGAGCGCGTGCGCAACTGGATGACCGCGGACCCGGTGACCAGCGAACCGGACGACACCGTCGACCATGCCACCGAGACCATGCTGTCCCAGGGGTTCCGCCACCTGCCCGTGGTCGAGGGGACCCGGACGGTCGGCATGGTCAGCCTGCGCGACCTGCTGAGCGCCCGGATCCGCCGGCACGTGTGACGATCAGGCGCGCACGTGGGGCTTGTCGTCCTCGGCGTGGCGGGCGATCGGGGCCACCATCACGTTCGGGTGGTCGAACAGGTCGGCGGTGGCCAGCCGCACCGAGTGCCGCGGGTCACCGCCGCCGATGATGACCTCGTCGTGGTGCATGACCTCGGGGTCGACCACGTACGGGAAGTCCATCATCGAGGGGACGGCCGGGAACGCGCCGGGCTCGAACTGCGGGAAGTCGCGCTCGAGCTCGTCCTCCGTGGCGAGGTGGACCGAGCAGCCGAGCGCCTCCTTGCAGTCGTGCATATCGAGGCGTTGCCACCCGGCGATGACCGCGACCGCGTGCCCGTCGGGGGTGTCGAGCACGACCGCCTTCGCGACCCGGTCCGCGCCGATCCCGAGCTGCAGGGCCTCCTGCAGCGCGGTGTGGGCGGACCCGTGCTCGAGGGCCTCGAACTCGACGTGCTGGTCCTGCAGGTGCTCCGTGACGACCGACATGGGGGTGCTCCTCTCGGGTTCCTCCACCGTGCGCCGGGGACGCCGGTTTGTCCAGTGCCGATTTGCACGGTTCTCCCGCGGCGGGAAGGCTGAAGGTCCGGACAACGTTCACCCTGCTGAGCACACCGACCCGTCCACGCGAACGGAATGCCGCCCATGCCCTCCATCGCCCCCGTCGTCGAGCGCCGCGAGCCGCTGACGAAGGACGAGATCGCCCGCTACTCCCGCCACCTGATCATGCCGGACGTCGGCATGGAGGGGCAGGAGCGCATCAAGGCGTCCAAGGTGCTGCTGGTGGGCACCGGCGGGCTCGGCTCGCCGCTGGCGCTGTACCTCGCCGCCGCCGGTGTCGGCACCATCGGACTGGTCGACAACGACGTCGTCGACGCGTCCAACCTCCAGCGCCAGGTCATCCACACCACCTCCAGCATCGGCACCCACAAGCTCGAGTCCGCCGAGGGCGCCATCCGGGAGGTCAACCCGAACGTCGAGGTGGTCAAGCACCGCACGTTCCTGACCTCCGA
>CAZDIF010000241.1:3304-4522 GCA_964505365.1 uncultured Actinomycetota bacterium | reverse complement strand
CGCACCGTGACGTCCAGGCCGCTGGCCGCGGTGATCGCGGCGACCACGACGATGGCGGCGGCGACCGACACGCCGTCCGCGACGGCGCCGGCCAGCACGGCCCCGACGGCGAAGCCGATGTCGCGCCAGAACCGGTAGGTGCCGACGGCCGCCCCGCGCCAGGTCGGGTGGGCGACGTCGCCGACCGCCGCGATCAGCGTCGGGTAGGCCATCGCCGTGCCGGCTCCGAACAGGGCGCTGCCCACCGCCCACGCGGCCGGGCCACCGCCGAGCGCGATGACGACGAGGCCGACGGCCTCGGTGACCTGGCCGCCAGCGATCAGCCGCTTGCGGCCCACGCGGTCGGACAGCATCCCGGTCCCCAGCTGCCCGACACCCCACACCGCCGGGGCGATCGCCGTCAGCAGGCCGATCGTCGCGACGTCCAGCCCGCCGGCGGCGAAGTGGACGGGGAACAGGCCCCACGCCATGCCCTCGTTGAGGTTGTTGACCAGCCCGGCGCGGCTGACCGCCGACAGCGACCGGTGGCGCCAGGACGCCAGCGCGAACACCTGGCGGCCGGTCAGCCCGCCGTCGGCACCGTCCGTGCCGTCGTCATGGTCGTCGGCCTCCTGCCGGACGTGACCGGCCGTCTCGCGGACGAACACCGCCGACACCCCCAGCCCGACGGCCGCGACGGCCAGGCCGAGGAGGAACGGCCCCGGCCGCAGGCCGGTGCCCGCGGCGATCACCCCGGTCAGCCACGCGGCCAGCGCCACGGCCCCGTACCCGGCGGCCTCGTTGAACCCCATGGCGGTCCCGCGCCGTTCGGGGCCGACGAGGTCGATCTTCATGATGACCGTCACCGACCACGTCAGCCCCTGGTTGACGCCCAGCAGCACGTTGGCCGCGACGACCCAGCCCCAGCTCGGCGCCCAGATCAGCAGCAGGGGGACCGGGAGGGCGAACAGCCAGCCCACCAGCAGCACCGGCCGGCGGCCCCAGCGGTCCGCCAGCATCCCGGCCAGCGAGTTCGTCAGGGCCTTGCTGACCCCGAACACCGCGATGAACGACAGCATGGCGCTGTACGCGCGGATGCCGAACTCCTGCTCGGCGAGCAGTGGCAGGACGGTGCGTTCCTGGCCGACCATCCCGCCGACGAGGGCGTTGACGGCCACCAGCAGGACGAACTGGGGGAGGTTCTCCCGCAGGCCCAGCCGCACGGGTGGGGTCGTCGTC